>CAYXJM010000442.1:0-2814 GCA_964465455.1 uncultured Klebsiella sp. | reverse complement strand
TCGATTATATGTCGGGCGTCCGCGCGGGCTTCAATAGTGTGCCGGGCTGCAAACCAGGCTGTTGAAGCATCCGGGAGGCACCAGATGGATTGGCACGCGCGCGAGACCGGCGAGGTACTGCAGGAACTGCTGAGCGACGAGGCCCACGGCCTCACGCGGGACGAAGCCGTCCGCCGCCTGGCCCGGCACGGTCCGAACCGCCTGCCGGAGGCTGCCGCCCGCAGCGCGCTGCAACGCTTGCTGCTGCAGTTCCACGACCCGCTGATCTACGTGCTGGTCGCCGCCGCGGCGGTCACGCTGTGGCTGGGTCACCACGTCGACGCCGCGGTGATCCTGGGCGTGGTCGTCGTCAACGCGATCATCGGCTTCGTGCAGGAAGGCAAGGCCGAGCGCGCGCTCGAGGCCGTGCGCGCGATGCTCGCGAGCCGCGCGCTGGTGCTGCGCGACGGCGAGCGCCACGAGGTGGACGCGGCAACGCTGGTCCCCGGCGACATCGTGCTGCTCGAGTCCGGCAGCCGCATTCCCGCCGACTTGCGCTTGCTGCGCGTCAAGAACCTGCGCGTCAGCGAGGCGGCGCTGACCGGCGAATCGGTTTCCGTGGACAAGGATCCGGCCGGCGTGCCGGCCGGGGCCGCGCTGGGCGACCGGCGCTGCATGGCCTATTCGGGCACGGTGGTGGCGGCCGGCCAGGCGAGGGCCGTGGTGGTCGCGACCGGCCAGCAGACCGAGATCGGACGCATCGGGCAACTGGTCGCCGGCGTCGAGCAGCTCGCCACCCCGCTCACGCGCCGGCTGGCACAGTTCGGGCGCCAGATCACCGCGTTCGTGGTCGTGCTGTCCGCGCTGACGTTCACCTACGGCCTGCTGGCGGCCCACATGCCCCCGATCGAGGTCTTCCTCGCGGTGGTCGGACTGGCGGTGGCCGCGATACCGGAAGGACTGCCGGCCATCGTCACGATCACGCTGGCGATCGGCACGGGCATCATGGCGCGGCGCAACGCCATCGTGCGGCGCCTGCCCGCCGTCGAGGCGCTCGGCTCCGTCACCGTGATCTGCAGCGACAAGACCGGGACGCTGACGCGCAACGAGATGACGGCGAGCCACGTGATCCTGCCCGAGGGCACGCTCGCGGTGAGCGGCGTGGGCTACGCCCCCGACGGGGGCTTCCACGCCGGCGACGCTGCCGTCGACCCCGCATCCACGCCCGCGCTGCTGGAGTTGGCGCGCGCGGCCATGCGCTGCAACGACGCCCGTCTCGCGCACGGCGACGACGGCTGGGAGCTGGTCGGCGACCCCACCGAGGGCGCGCTGCTCGCGCTCGCGATGAAGGCCGGGCTGGATCCCGCGGCCGAGGCGGGGGCGGCGCCGCGCATCGACGAGATCCCGTTCGAGTCCGAGCACCGTTTCATGGCCACGCTGCACCACGACCACGCGCGGCGGGTGTTCGTCGAGCTCAAAGGTGCGCCGGAGCGCGTGCTGTCGCTCTGCCGGAGCGAGGCGGGCGCGGACAGGATCGACCGGGCACGCTGGGAACGCGAGATCGACGACGCCGCCGCGCGCGGCGAGCGCGTGCTGGCACTGGCGCGCGCGGAGCTGCCCGCCGGCACCACCGCGCTCGCGATGAGCGACATCGACTGCCGCTTCACGCTGCTCGGCATGGTGGGCATGATCGACCCGCCGCGCCCGGAGGCCATAGAGGCCGTCGCCGAATGCCGCAGCGCCGGCATCCGCGTGATGATGATCACCGGCGATCACGCCGGCACGGCGGCCGCGATCGGCCGCGGTCTCGGCCTTGCGGCGGACGCCCCGCTCACCGGCGACGTCGTCGGGACGCTCGACGACGCGGCGCTGCGCGAGCGCGTCCGCGCCACCGACGTGATCGCGCGCGCCAGCCCCGAGCACAAGCAACGCCTGGTCGCCGCGCTGCAGGCCGAAGGCGATCTCGTCGCGATGACCGGCGACGGCGTGAACGACGCACCCGCGCTGAAGTCCGCCGACGTGGGCGTGGCGATGGGCCTGCGCGGCACCGACGCGGCGAAGGAGGCGGCCGACCTCGTGCTCACCGACGACAACTTCGCCAGCATCGCGCGCGCGGTGCGCGAGGGGCGCACGGTCTTCGACAACATCAAGAAGTCGCTGCTGTTCATCCTGCCCACCAACGGCGGCGAGGCCGGCGTGATCCTGCTCGCGATCTTCGCCGGCCTCGCGCTGCCGGTCACGCCGGCGCAGATCCTCTGGATCAACATGGTCACGACGATCACGCTCGCGCTGGCGCTCGCCTTCGAGCCCCCGGAGCCCGGCGTGATGCGCCGCCCGCCGCGCGCACCGCGCGAGCCGCTCATCACGCGCATCCTGTTCGCGCGCATCGTCTACGTGAGCCTGCTGATGATCGCGGTCACGCTGGCGGTCTACGAATGGGAACTGGCGCGCGGCAGCAGCATCGAGACCGCGCGCACCGCGGCGGTGAACATGCTGGTGCTGGGCGAGCTGGTCTACCTGTTCAACGTGCGTCACTTCACCGCGAGCGCGCTGGCGCTCGACACGCTGGTCGGCAACCGCGTGGCGCTGTGGGCATGCATCGGGCTGGTCGCGCTGCAGCTGCTGTTCACCTACCTGCCGCCGATGCAGGCCCTGTTCCATACGCGCGGGCTCGACACGCTGTCGTGGCTGCTGATCGGCGTGCTCGGCGTCGCGAAGTTCCTGGCCGTCGAGGCCGAGAAGTGGGCGTGGCGCCGGGCCGGCGTGCACGGCATGTGAGGCGGCGTTCGCGATGCAGGGCACCGAGATCCGCATCCGCGGCACCGTGCAGGGCGT
>CAYXJM010000441.1:0-2817 GCA_964465455.1 uncultured Klebsiella sp. | reverse complement strand
CGTTTCACCTCGCTGCTGACGCTGGAGCCGCCCGACAGCCTGCTGCTCGAGCTGAGCGGCAGCCTGCGCCTGTTCGGCGGGCTCGCGAGCCTGCTGCGGCGGGTCGAAGAGGAACTGGCCGAGCGCGGCCACGCGCACCGGGCGGGCCTCGCGCCGACGCCGGCCGGCGCCGCCCTGCTCGCCCGCGCCCGTCCCTGCACGCATGCGGACATCCCGCCGTGGTGCGCGGACGGCGAGCTCGCCGCGTTCCGCGCCGGACTCGGCGAACTGCCGCTGGACTTGCTCGGGGTGCCGGAGCGCCAGCGCCAGCGCATGCAGCGGATGGGCTTCGCGCGCATCGGCGCCCTGCTCGCGCTGCCGGGCGCCGCGCTCGGCAAGCGCTTCGGTCGCGAGCTCCTCGAGCGCCTGCAGCGGCTGAGCGGCGAGAAGCCCGACCCGCGCCTGCCGCACCAGCCGCGCGACTTCTTCCACGCCGAGCTGCAGTTCCTCGAGCCGGTGCAGCACAGCCCCATGCTGCTGTTCCCGGCGCAGCGCATGCTGCGCGAGCTGGGACAGTTCCTCGACCGCCGCCAGTGCTTCGCCCAGCGCCTCGACTGGCGCCTGCGCGAGGCGAGCGGACGCACGCTCGTGCTCGGCCTGCCCTGCTCGCTCGTGCACAACAGCCACGCGACGCTGCTCGGGCTCACGCGGCTGAAGTTCGAGAGCCTGCGACTGGCCGAGCCGGCGGAATCGCTGGCGCTCCTGTGCCGCGACTTCGCACCGGTGCACCAGCAGAGCGCCGCGCTGTTCCACGACGCCGACGAGGACGCCGAGCAGGCCGGCCGGCTGCTGCTGGACCGCCTCGCGATCCGCCTGGGCGAGGGCTGCGTCCACGGCATCGCCACGGCCGACGCCCACCTGCCGGAGCACGCCTGGCGCAGCACGCCCGGGGACGGGCGCCCCGCCGGCGGAAGCGCGGCCATCCCGGCGCAGCGCCCGTCCTGGCTGCTGCGCGAACCGTTGCCGCTCGCGCAGGATGCCGGCGGCCTGCGCTGGCACGGACGCTTGCTGCTGCTGAGCGGCCCGGAGCGCATCGAGAGCGAGTGGTGGAACGAGGGGGGCAGGCGCGACTACTTCATCGCGCGCCACGAGCAGAACGGCACCCTGTGCTGGGTGTTCCGCGATCACCCCAGCCGGCGCTGGTTCCTGCACGGCCTGTTCGGCTGAGCGGCACGCCCGCGCCTCGCGCCCGTTCAGTCGTGCCGGGCCTGCTCGGCCAGCGCATCGTGCGCGCGCTTGATCACGTAGGCGTGGATCGCCGCCACGTCATTGGCATCGAGGACCTGCGCGAAGCTCGCCATGCCCTTCTGGTGGCGCACGCCGCCGCGCACGATCGCGTCGAACCCGGCATGCGTCGCGGCCGAGGCGTAGCGCAGGTCCGGCACCACGCCGCCACCCACGGCGCCGTCGCCGTGGCAGGGCATGCAGCGCGCCGCGAACAGGCTCTTGCCACGCGCGACCTGCTCCGGTGTCGCCTCGAGCGGCGGGGGCGCGAGCTCGCGGGCGAGCGGGGCAGGCTCGGGCAACTGCTGCCGGCCGCCGAGCGCGTAGACCAGCAGCCGGCTGCGGTTCACCGAGCCCGCCATCTGCGCCACGCGGCCACCCGCGAGCGGCAGGCCGCCGCCCCACCCGACCACGACCGCGACGTACTGCTCGCCGTCGACGCCATAGGTCATCGGCGCCGCCACCACGCCCGTCTGCACCGGTGCGGCCCACAGGCGCTCGCCGGTGTCGGCGCGATAGGCCGCGAATTCGCCGCGCGCGCTGCCCTGGAACACCAGCCCGCCCGCCGTGCTCAGCACGCCGCCGTTGAACGGCGCACCCTGCTCGACGCGCCAGACTTCCTTGCGCGCGACCGGATCCCAGGCGATCAGGCGGCCCTGCACCAGCTTCAGCACCTCGGCCGCCGCCGCCGGATCCTCGGGCAGCCCGGCCGCCTCGACGTCGACGCCCGTGTTCCACAGCCCGGGCGCGAACGCGAACGCGTCGTCGTGGCGATACACGAAGGGAATCTCCTGCACCGGGATGTAGACCAGTCCGGTGCGCGGACTGAAGCTCATCGGCTGCCAATTGTGCGCGCCGTGCGGCGACGGAAACACGAGCGCTTCCTTGCCCACGTAGCGCGCCTCCTCGTTGGGGATGGGCCGTCCCGCGGCATCGATGCCCTTCGCCCAGGTCTGGTAGGCATAGGCGTCACCCGAGATGAACTCGCCCGTGGCGCGATCCAGCACGTAGAAGAAGCCGTTCTTCGGCGCCTGCATGATCACCTTGCGCGGCGTGCCGCCGATCGGGAGCTCGGCCAGGACCAGGTGCTGGGTCGCGGTGTAGTCCCAGGTGTCGCCCGGCGTGGTCTGGTAGTGCCACACGTAGGCGCCGGTATCCGGGTTCAGCGCCACTATCGACGACAGGTAGAGATTGTCGCCGCCGCCGGGGCTGCGGTACTGCTGGTTCCACGGCGAGCCGTTGCCGACCCCGACGTAGAGCAGGTCCAGTTCCGGGTCGTAGGCCATCGAGTCCCACACGGTCCCGCCGCCGCCGATCTTCCACCACTCGCCCCCCGACCAGGTTGCAGCCGCCTTCTCCAGCGCGGGGGACTCGAGCGGCAGGGCCGGGTCGCCCGGCACCGTGTAGAACCGCCATGCCAGGGCACCGGTCCCCGCATCGTAGGCGCTCACGTAGCCGCGCACCCCGAGCTCCGAGCCGCCGTTGCCGATGATCACCCGTCCCTTCACGACGCGCGGCGCGCCGGTGATCGAGTAGGGCTTGTCGGTGGGCGTG
>CAYXJM010000440.1:0-2822 GCA_964465455.1 uncultured Klebsiella sp. | reverse complement strand
CGCCCCGTCAGCTGCGCCAGCTGCTCGCGGTAGCCGCGGCTCATCGTGAGCCGGTGACCGCCGCCGAGGCAGATCTGGTACTTGCCGTTCTCCAGCGGCTGGATGCTCTCGACGCGGTCGATGTTGACCAGCGTGGAGCGGTGGATGCGCGCGAAGCGGCGCGGATCGAGCTCGGCCTCGAGCTCCTTCATGGTGGCGCGCGTCACGTGGGTCGCGCCGCCGGCGTGGATGCACATGTAGTCGCCCGCGGCGTCGATCCACTCGATGTCGTCCCAGGGGACGCGGTGGACTGTCGCGCCGTCCTTGATGACCAGCCGCTCGCGCGAACGCCCCGCCGCACCCTCCACTGCGAGGCGCTCGATGTGCCCGGCCGCCTCGCCGGTGATCTGGGCGACCAGCTCGATCAGCCGCTGCTTCTCGCCTTCGCTCTGGCGCTCGGCGTAGCGCTCGAGCACGCGATCGACGGTCATCGCGAGCCGCTCCTCGTCGACCGGCTTCAGCACGTAATCGACCGCGTGCACCTCGAAGGCCTCCAGCGCGTAGTGGTCGAAGGCCGTGACGAAGACCACCATCGGCATGGCGTCGCCCTGCAGGCGGCGCACCACCTCGAAGCCGTCCATGCCGGGCATCTGGATGTCGAGGAACAGCAACTCGGCCTGCAGCCCGGCCACGGCCGCGAGCGCCTCGCGCCCGTTCTGGCACTCGCCCACGATGTCGATGCGCGGGAACTTCTGCAGCCTGAGCCGCAGGCCGCGGCGCGCCAGCGACTCGTCGTCGACGATGAGGGTGCGCAGCCTGTTCACTTGCCGTGCTCCTTCTGGCAGGGAATGCGGATGTTGACCGTGAGTCCGTGCGGCACCGTGTTGCCGAGGCGGAACGAATGCCCGCTGCCGTAGAGCGCCTGCAGGCGCTCGCGCGTGTTGCGCAGCCCCACGCCCCGCGCCGACGGGATCTCGCCCCCGACCAGCGCTGCGCCCGGACCGTCGTCGGAGAGCTCGATCAGCAGCTCGCCGGCGAACACGCGCGCGGCGATGCGCAGGCAGCCGCCCGTCTCGGACTGGGCGATGGCGTACTTTATCGCGTTCTCCACCAGCGGCTGCAGCAGCAGGCTGGGGATCAGCGCGTCCTCGGCCCCGGGCTCGATGTCGAGCTCCAGTCGCAGGCGCTCCTCGAAGCGCACCTTCTCGATGTCGAGGTAGAGCTTCAGCGCCTCGATCTCCTGCCGCAGCGTGACCTTCTGCATCGGATCGTTGTCGAGCGAATAGCGCAGGAAGCTCGACAGCCGCGTGACCATGCGGTTGGCGCCCTCGGTCTCGCGCTCGAGGACCAGCGTCGAGATCGCGTTCAGCGTGTTGAACAGGAAGTGCGGGTTCAACTGGTAGCGCAGCATCTTCAGCTGCGCCTCGTGCGCCATCGCGGCCGATCTCAGCGCGCTCTCGCGGATGTCCTGGAACACGCGGTAGTACTTGATCGCGAAGTACAGCGAGCTCCACGCGAGGATCGTGAACCAGCTGGAGAGCTGGCTCTCGTAGAACGAGACCTTGTGGTAGAGCTCGGCGGCGTCGCCGAGCTTCGCCACCCAGGCGAGCATCTCGGCATCGTGCTCGAACGAACGCTCGTAGATGAACTGCCTCGCGCTGATCCAGGCGTAGGCCACCACGTAGCTGCCGCCGAGGAAACCCGCCGCGCGCAGCCACAGCGGCCGGTCGCCGAGGTAGCGGAACAGGTAGCGCAGCGGCAGCGTGATCACGATCGCGATGCCCGTGATCAGCGCCACGTAGAGGCCGTAACGGGGCGGGGCGGCGTCGAGCATCACCGTGAACAGGTACTTGCCGAACAGGCCCCACGCGCACCAGCCGCCGATGTGCAGCTGCCAGAACAGGCGCGGCTCGTCGCGGATGAAGGCTCGTATGTCCATGGCGCCATTCTAGACGCGCGGCGACCCGCGGCACCCGCAGTTCGTCGCGCCGCGCCGGCGCTTCGTCGCGCGGCGCGCCGCCGCCCGCCGCGATTGCCGTCGCCCTCCGGCCGCCTGCGGCCCTAGAATGCGCGGCTGGAGCCCGGGCCCACGGAAGCACCCGCATGCACGACCACGACATCGACGGCTGGCGTCACAGCCATGACTTCGGCGGCCACACCGGCCGCGCCGAGACCAGCACGCGGCGCGTCATCGCGCTGACCGCGGTGATGATGCTGGTCGAGATCGTGGCCGGCGTGGCCAGCGGCTCGATGGCGCTGCTGGCCGA
Source organism: uncultured Klebsiella sp. (assembly GCA_964465455.1). Taxonomy (GTDB): domain Bacteria; phylum Pseudomonadota; class Gammaproteobacteria; order Pseudomonadales; family UBA5518; genus UBA5518. The sequence goes on along the minus strand of CAYXJM010000440.1, from coordinate 576 downwards.
CGGCTGGCACATGGCGACGCACGTCGCCGCCTTCGGCATCACGCTGTTCGCCTACCGCTACGCCCGCATCCACGCCGCGAATCCGCGCTACAGCTACGGCACCGGCAAGGTCGGCGTGCTCGGCGGCTTTGCCAGCGCGGTCGCGCTGGCGGTGGTCGCCTTCATGATGGCGCTCGAATCGCTGATGCGGCTGATCGACCCGCTGGCGATCCACTACGACGAGGCCATCGGCGTCGCCGTGGCCGGCCTCGCGGTGAACCTGGTGTGCGGTGCCATGCTGCACGACCATCACCACGCGCACGATCACGGCCACGACGACGACCACGATCACGACGATGACCATGACCATGACCACGACGACGGCCACGTTCACGCGGACCACAACCTGCGCGCGGCCTACTTCCACGTGCTCGCGGACGCGCTCACCTCGCTGTTCGCGATCGTGGCGCTGATCGCGGGCAAGTACGCGGGCTGGGCCTGGCTGGACCCGGTGGTCGGGATGCTCGGCGCGGCGGTGATCGCGCGCTGGGCCTGGGGCCTGCTGCGCGACAGCGGCTACATCCTGCTCGACGCCGC
>CAYXJM010000439.1:0-2824 GCA_964465455.1 uncultured Klebsiella sp. | reverse complement strand
GCCGTTGCGGATGCGCACCTGGTTGTGCCCGCTGGCGAAGTACTCCAGCACCGTGAAACGCTCGCCGCTCGCCGCCACGATCAGCGTCATGTCGTTGCCGTTGCGCTCCGCCCACAGGCCCGACCAGGCCACGCCCTCCAGTTGCAGCTCGTCGGCGGGGTACGCGGAGCCGTCGCTGGAGCGCACCCAGAACTGGCTGTCGGGCCGCGCCCAGACCGTATCGTTGCCGGCACCCGGCCCCCACACGTACAGGTCGACCGCCCCGGTGTTCAGCGAGGGATCGTCGCCGCCGCGCAGGAAGTCGTCGCCGGGGCCACCCGTGAGCGTGTCCGCGCCGGGGCCGCCCAGCAGGCTGTCGTTGCCGGCGGAACCGCGCAGCGTGTCGTTGCCGCCGGCGCCCGAGATGACGTCGTTTCCGCCGAGGCCATCGAGCACCTCGGCCTCGGCGGCGCCCTGCAGCAGGTCGTGGCCGTTGTCCGCCGCCAGCATGGCCGTGTAGACCTGCTGCACCGTCAGCACCGAGCCCGCCGCGTCCGCGAAGCGGAACTCGTCGACGTACGAGTAGTAGTTCATGGAGTCCTCCGGCACCGCGATCCGGATGCTGTCTCCCGCGGTCGGCAGCCGCAGCACGATGTCGAGGTAATTCGGCAGGACACGGGTGTAATCGATGTGCCCCGTCGGATCGTGGAGCACCGGCTCGAACTGCACGTCGGCCGGCCCGTAGCCGCCCGCGAGGTGCAGCACGTCGATGCTGTCGCCCCCGGCGGCGTAGGCGTCGCTCTCGACGATGGTGTCGCTGCCGTCGCCGGGCGCATGGTAGTACGCATCCGCTCCCGCGCCGCCGCGCAACTCGTCGCTGCCCGTGCCGCCGCGCAGCGTGTCGGCGTCGCTGCCGCCCTTCAGCACGTCGTCGCCCGCGCCACCGGCGAGCGTGTCCGCGCCCGCGCCGGCGTCGAGCAGGTCCGCACCGGCGCCGCCGTCGAGCAGGTCGTTGCCGGCCTCGCCGAACAGGCGATCGTTGCCCGCGCCGCCCTCGAGCGTGTCGAGCCCGCCGTTGCCGTTCAGCGTGTCCGCCCCGTCGCCGCCGCGCAGCAGGTCGTCGCCCGCGCCGCCGAGGATGACGTCGTCGCCGCCGAGCCCGTCGATCACGTCGTTGCCGCCCGAGCCTTCCAGCGTGTCGGCACCCTCGGTGGCCGCGCGCCCCACGGTCGCTGCCAGGATCTCCGCGCTGCCCCACACCGTTCCCGGCTCGTCGCTGAAGCGCAGCTCGATCGGCGGCGGGCTCGCGGTGTTGCTGAAGTAACCGGGCACCAGCAACACGTCGCCGCCCACCTCCAGGTACAGGTCGTTGCCGCCGTAGCTGCGCAGCACCAGGTCCGTGCTCGCGATGCCCGGGCCGAACAGCACGGTGTCGCGCTCGCCGCTGGTGCGGCTGGGCGTCAGCATGCGGTCGCTGCCGTCGCCGCGCCGGAACACGATGGTGTCGTTGCCGGCGCCGCCGTCGAGCACGTCGCTGCCGCTGCCGCCCTCCAGCGTGTCGTTGCCGTTGCCGCCGTAGAGCGTGTCGTCGTCGGCCGCGCCGAGCAGCACGTCGTCGCCGTCCTCGCCGCGGAGCGTGTCGTTGCCCGCGTCGCCCCTCAGCGTGTCGTTGCCGGGGCCGCCGCGCAGCTGGTCGCCGCCGTCGCCGCCGTGCAGCGCGTCGTCGCCGTTCTCGCCGTAGAGGACGTCGTTGCCCTCGTCGCCGTGCAACGTGTCGTTGCCGTCGCCGCCCTCGACGGTGTCGTTGCCCGCCAGCGCGTGCAGCGTGTCGTCGCTGCCGGGCAGCAGCAGGATCTCGCCCGCGTTCGTCGGGTGCAGGATCGCCGCGGCGTCCACGGCGCCGGCGTCGGTCGTCATGCCGGTCAGGCGCTTGTAGGCCGCGGAGGGGAGGCTCACGCTCGCGTCGGCGAACTGCAGCGTGACCGTCCCGCCGTCGCCCGAGCGCAGCACGTTCAGCGTGCCGCTGCTCGCCGCGCCCTCGAAGCGCAGCGTGAACTGCCCGTCGCTGTCGGCGAGGGTGTCGTGTCCGTCGCCGGGACGCAGCAGGTAGATGTCGAGACCCTCGCCGCCGTCCAGCCAGTCGTTGCCGCTGCCGCCGTCCAGCGTGTCGTCGCCGGCCTCCCCGCGCAGCTCGTCGTTGCCCGCGCCGCCCTCGAGCCAGTCGCCCGCCACGCCGCCGTACAGTCGATCGGCCCCCTCCTCGCCGTGCAGCCAGTCGGCGCCCGCATCGCCGCGCAGCTGATCGTCGCCGCCGCCACCGCGCAGCAGGTCGTCGCCGTCCTGGCCGGACAGGCGATCCTGCCCCCCGCCGCCCAGCAGCACGTCGTTGCCGGCGGCGCCCGTGAGCTGGTCGTTGCCGTCGTCGCCCGACAGCCGGTCGTCGCCCTCGCCGCCGTCGATGAGGTCGTCGTCCGCGCCGCCGAACAGGCGGTCGTCGCCGGCACTGCCGAGCAGCGAGTCCGCGCCCTCGCCGCCGCGGATAGTGTCGTTGCCGCCGTTGCCGTCGACGAGGTCGTCGCCTGCCCCGCCGTCGATGTCGTCGTCGCCCTGGTCAGCGAGCGCCACGCCCGCGCCGTCGCCCACCAGCTGGTCGTTGCCCGCGCCGCCCCGGATCGTGTCGGCGCCGGCCTGGCCACTGGCCTGGTCCGCGCCGTCGCCGGCATCGATGAAATCGTCGCCGCCGCCGGCGAGGATGCCGTCGTTGCCGGGGCCGCCGAACAGCCGGTCGGCCCCGTGGTTCGCGAGCGGGATATCGGTGGAGTCGCCCAGCAGTTCGTCGTCGCCC
>CAYXJM010000438.1:0-2825 GCA_964465455.1 uncultured Klebsiella sp. | reverse complement strand
GAGGTGCGCAACCTCTTCCGCGACTGACCCGGGCGCCGCGCTGCGGCGCCCGTCGCGTCACCGGAACTCGAACGAATCGAGCGCCTCCGCGATCGCGCGCACGAAGCGTGCCGCGTCGGCGCCGTTGATGACGCGATGGTCGTAGCTCAGGGACAGCGGCAGGAGTTGCCGCAGGACAGGTCGGCCCTCGGCGTCGGGCAGGAAGCGCTCCGCCGCGCGGCAGATCCCGAGGATCGCGACTTCCGGAGCGTTGATCACGGGAGTGAAGCCCGTGCCGCCGATGTGCCCGAGCGATGACAGCGTGAAGCATCCGCCCGACATCTCCGCCATCGCCAGCCCCTTCGTACGGGCCTTCTCGGAAATCCGCGCGATCTCCCCGGCAATCTCGTCGACGCCCTTGCTGTCGCAGTCGCGGATCACCGGCACCAGCAGGCCGTTCGGCACGTCGACCGCGATCCCGATGTGGTAGTACTTCTTCACGAACAGCGACGCGCCGTCGGCGCCCAGCGAGCTGTTGAAGTGCGGGTAGCGCTGCAGCGCAGCCACCGCCGCCTTGACCAGCGCGGGCAACAGCGTGCGCTTCTTTTCCGGGTGGGCGGCGTTCCACTGCCTGCGGCGCTGCTCGAATCCGGTGATGTCGGCGTCGTCGTGGTGGGTCACGTGCGGGATCGAGACCCAGTTGCGATGCATCACGCGCGCAACGTGGCTCTGCACGCGGTTCAACTGCCGCGCCTCGACTTCCCCGTAGACGGAAAAGTCCTCGCTCGGCCACGGCATCACGGAGACCGGCTTCTCGCTCATTTCAGTGCTTCCCCCGCTGTCGGTGAGGCCGTTTCACGCACGGCCCTGCCCGGGTTCACGTTTTGGTCGGCTCGAGCCGGCGTCGGGCTGCGCAGGGATGTCGAGGTCGGGGAACATCTCCTTGCGCATCGAACCGTGCAGCGCGAGCCGCAGCGACTCGCGCGAGTACCGTCGCGCCATGGTCTGGCGTTCCCTGGCGCTCTGCGCGCTGGATCGCGCCCATACCGGCCACAGGAACGCGCCGAACAGCATCACGGCCGCGTGGACCTCGCGGTCTATGTCGGGCTGCGCGAGCTCCGAGTCGGCGAACCGGTCGATGTGGGCCTTGTACAGTCGCCAGAACGGATCCTTGTCGCGCCGCGTGGAACGCAGCATGTTGGCGAGCCAGATGCGGCCCAGCTCGGGGTTTTCCATCGCGAAATTCGCGAGGTTCTCGCTGAGGACCCGCGCATCGAGCCGCACTTCCTGTACGTCGTCCGGCGACAGGTTGCCGAAAATCTCCTTGCAGAGCTTTTCGCTCACCCACGCCGTCGTTTCGCTGAGCAGCTGCTCGCGGGTCTGGAAGTGGTGGTAGGCCGTGCCGCGGTTCACGCCGACGACCTTGGCCACCTGCGAGACGCTGAGCCCCTCCGCGCCGTCGCGCGCCAGCAACTTGGCCGCCACTTCGAGGATGGTCTCGCGCGTGCGCTCCGGGTCGCGTCGCGGCTTGTTCGATTGCTTCTTCTGCGTGCCGGCGTTAACCATGAATACCCCGCGCCTGGACCTCGACGGCCGCTGTCACACGCGCTCGATGATGATGGCCGGAGCCATCCCGCCCGCTGCGCACATCGTAACGAGCCCGCGCTTGAGGCCGCGCCGCTCCAGTTCGTCCAGCACGGTGCCGATCAGTATCGGCCCCGTCGCGCCGATCGGGTGGCCCAGTGCGATGGCACCGCCGTTGACGTTGACCTTCTCGCGGTCGAGCTTCATGTCGCGGATGAATTTCTCGGCCACGACGGCAAAGGCCTCGTTCACTTCCCACAGATCGATGTCGTCCGCGGACAGCCGCGCTTTCGCCAGCACTTTCCTGGCGGCGGGCACGGGCCCGTTGAGCATCAGGGTCGGATCGTCACCGATGTTCGCGGTCGCAACCACGCGCGCACGCGGCGTGAGTCCGTGCTTGCGCGCGTAGTCCGCGGAGGCCAGCAACAGCCCCGACGCGCCGTCCACGACGCCGGAGGAGTTGCCCGCGTGGTGGAAGTGCTCGATCTTGAGGTCGGGATAGCGCCGGTTGATGAGCTGGCGAAATGTCACGCCGTCGCCGGTCAGCGAAAAGTCGGCGACCTGCGCAAAGCTCGGCTGCAGGGCCGCGAGATCGGCCGCCGTGGTCCGGGGTCGCGGGTATTCATCGGCCGCGAGCACGACCTTCCCCTCGTCGTCGACGACGGGCACGATCGAGCGGTCGAAACGCCCTTCCCGGATCGCGACGGCGGCGCGTCGCTGGCTCTCGAGCGCGTAGGCATCGAGCGCTTCGCGCGTGAAGCCTTCCATCGATGCGATGGCGTCGGCGCACAGTCCCTGGTGCGATTGCGGGTGCCGCAGCTGCAGGCGCGGATTGCCCGAGCCGATGCCCATCGGCTTGAAGCCGGCCGCCATTTCCTGCTGGCTCAGCGCCGAGACCAGCGACATCATCTCGGTGCCGCCGGCAATCACGAGATCCTCCATGCCGGAGATGATCTGCGCCGCGGCGAAGCTGGCGGCGGTGAGGCCGCTGCCGCAGAAGCGGTCCAGCGTCACGCCGCTGGCGCGGATGTCGTAGCCCGCATCGAGCGCCGCCATGCGTCCCATGTCGCCGCCCTGCTGCCCTTTCTGCGCGCTGGTGCCCCAGATCACGTCGTCGACGTCGGCGGTATCGAAGCCGTTGCGCTCCTGCAGCGCCTTCAGCACGGTGGCCGCGAGATGCTGCGGATGCAGCCCGGCCAGCGCACCCTTGCCCGCCTTGCCGATGCCCCGGGGCGTGCGCACGGCATCGATGATGAACGCTT
>CAYXJM010000437.1:0-2833 GCA_964465455.1 uncultured Klebsiella sp. | reverse complement strand
TCGGGATCGAACTTCTCCACCGCGCGGATCAGGCCGAGGTTGCCCTCCTCGATCAGGTCGAGCAGCGACAGGCCGCGGTTCAGGTAACGGCGCGAGATCTTCACGACGAGACGCAGGTTGCTCTCGATCATGCGCTTGCGCCCCGCCTCGTCGCCCTTCAGCGCGAGGCGCGCGTAATGGCGCTCCTCCTCCGCCGTCAGCAGCGGCGAGAAGCCGATCTCGCTCAGGTACATCTGGGTCGCGTCGAGCGTGCGCTGCACGCCCGATCCCTCGCGCCGCGCTGCAATGAACTCGTCTTCGCGCTCGTCGGCGTCGACCGCCTCGACGCCCTCGACTTCATCCACGAAGTCGGCGCCGAACTCGGCTTCGGCCGCGATGAGGGCTTCGTCTTCGAACTGTACGCTTGCCTCTAGTCCCATTGCAGTGTCCCCTTGCTGTGATTTTCTGTGTCGCCGGCTCATCTTCTGGGCAGTACCTGTAGCGGATCGACCGGATTACCCTGCCTGCGAACCTCGAAGTGCAGTTTCGTCCGGTCGGTGCCGCTGTCGCCCATCTCGGCGATCTGCTGCCCGCCCTTGACCACATCGCCTTCCTTGACCAGCAACTTGCTGTTGTGGGCATATGCGCTCAGGAACTGCGCATCGTGCTTCACGATCAGCAGGTTGCCGTACCCGCGCACTCCGTTGCCCGCGTAGACCACCGTGCCACTCTTCGCCGCAACCACCGGGTCCCCGGTATTGCCAGCAATATCTATACCCTTGTGCGGTTGCGCCGCGCTGGAATAGCCGAGCACCAGCTTGCCGGTGCTGGGCCACTGCCATTGGCCGGGACGAGCCGGCGGGGGTGGCAGCGGTCGCGGTGCCGCCGCGGCGGCCACCGACGGCGCGGGCTGCGCCGCTGGCGCCGGCTGCACCGGCACTGCGGCGGGCGGTGCCGGCGACGGCGTCGCGGTCCCGCCCGACACGACCGGCCGCGCCGCATCCGGCGCCGCCTGCGTGCGCACGGCCACGGCCGCGGGCACGTCCGGGTCCATGCCCAGCGTGACCGGCACGGTCGAAGCGCTCAGTTTCAGCGACTGGCCGGGATAGATCGTGTACGGCGCCCTGATGCGGTTCAGCGTGGCCAGCGTCTGCCAGTCCGTGCCCGCGGCGAACGCAATCGAGTGCAGCGAGTCGCCCGGTTTCACCACGTAGGTGTTCACGTCCGACGGGGCCGCCGCGGCGCGCGCAGCCGGCGCCGGGGCGCCAGGCTCGGGTATGTCCGAGTAATACGGACGGCCCGCGCAGCCGGCCAGCCCTGCCAGGATGCAGGTCAGGACAGCCAGTTTTCGCAAGTGAGCCCCGATCATTCATCTCTGCGGCTAGTGTGTACAAGGCGCATTCATGCAAATCGCCTCTCGTTTAGTCTGTTGCGCGCTTTAAGTGCGCGTTCTGTTTAACAAACCGGTTTATCGATATGATTTTATTGGGGTTTGCTTGGGCCAAATTTGCGCTCGAAACATTTCGTTGTCAACAAGATTCGCCACGAACAGCGGTACTTTTTCACAGGCGACTGGAAAAGCGGGCAGGTCCGAGCCACCACTGTGCGCGGCAAAACGTTGCGAAACAACGGGAAAATGCGCGAATTGCGGCGCAACTCAACGAATCCGGGACAAAACAGCGTACCGGGGGAAAGCCAGCCGCAGACCGCGGCCCTCAGCGCACCATGCCGCTCAGCAGCGGCACGAATCGCGCCGGCTCGACCTCCCGCACCTCGAATCCGCACTCGGTGCGGGTCACCACGCTCAGCTGTTGCTTGCGGTCGTCGCCCACCGGGATCACAAGGCGCCCGCCCACGCGCAGCTGCGCGACCAGCTGTTCCGGCACCGCGCGCGGTGCCGCCGTCGTGAGGATGCCGTCGAACGGCGCCTTGGCCGCCCAACCCTCGAAGCCGTCACCGTGGCGCAGCGTGATGTTGTGCAGCTTCAGCTCGCGCAGGCGCAGCCGCGCGCGCTCCTGCAGCGGGCGGATGCGCTCGATCGAATACACCTCGTCGACCAGCTGCGCCAGCACCGCCGTCTGGTAGCCGGAGCCGGTACCGATCTCCAGCACGCGCTTCATGCCGCCGCCGGCGAGCAGCAGCTCCGTCATGCGGGCCACCGTGTAGGGTTGCGACAGCGTCTGGTTGAAGCCTATGGGCAGCGCGGCGTCCTCGTAGGCGCGGTGCGCCAGCGCCTCGTCGAGGAACAGGTGGCGCGGCGTCGTGCGCATGACCTCGAGCACGCGGATGTCGGTGATGCCCTGCTCGAACAGCCTCTCGACCAGGCGCGCGCGCGTGCGCTGCGAGGTCATGCCGATGCCGGCGACGTTCGGCTTCACGCGCCCGGCTCCGCGCCGGGCACCGACTCGAGCAGCACCACGGCGTGCGCCGCGATGCCCTCGCGCCGGCCGGCGAAACCCAGCCCCTCGGTCGTGGTGGCCTTCACGTTGACCTGGTGCACGCGGGCGTCCAGGTCGGCGGCGATATTGGTGCGCATCGCCTCGACATGGGGCGCGATGCGTGGCCGCTCGGCGATGATCGTGACGTCGGCATTGCCGAGCCGGAAGCCGTCGCGGAGCACCAGCGCCATGCAGGCGCGCAGCAGTTCGCGGCTGTCCGCGCCCTTGAAGCGGGGGTCGGAATCGGGAAAGTGCCTGCCGATGTCGCCGGCGGCGATGGCGCCGAGCAGCGCGTCGCACAATGCGTGCAGCGCCACGTCGCCGTCGGAATGGGCGACCAGCCCGTGCGTGTGCGCGATGCGCACGCCGCCGAGCACCACCGCCTCGCCCGGCCCGAAGCGGTGCACGTCGTAGCC
>CAYXJM010000436.1:0-2836 GCA_964465455.1 uncultured Klebsiella sp. | reverse complement strand
CTGCCCGCGCACTGCCCGGTGTGCGGCTCGCCGGTCGAGCAGGGCGAGGGGGAGGCGGTCGCGCGCTGTTCCGGCGGACTGGTCTGCGCCGCGCAGCAGAAGGAGACCATCCGCCATTTCGCCTCGCGGCGCGCGCTGGACATCGAGGGGCTGGGGGAGAAGCTGATCGAGCAGCTCGTCGACCAGGGCGTGGTGCGCAACGTCGCCGACGTCTACGCGCTCGACGAACCGACCCTGGCGCGCCTCGAGCGCATGGGCGAGAAGTCGGCGCGCAACCTGCTGGCTGCAATCGCGCGCAGCCGGAACACGAGCTTCGAGCGCTTCCTCTACGCGCTCGGGATGCGCGAGGTGGGCGAGGCGACGGCACTCGCGCTGGCGCGCCACTTCGGCACGCTGGAGGCGCTGATGGCGGCCGACGCCGGCGCGCTGCAACAGGTCCCCGACGTGGGACCGGTCGTCGCGGGGCACGTGGTCGCCTTCTTCGCGGTGCCCGAGAACCGCGCGCTGATCCGGCGGCTGCTCGCGGCGGGCATCGCGTGGCCGGCGGTCGAGAAGCCGGCGGCCTCGGCGCCGCTGGCGGGCAAGACGGTCGTGCTCACCGGCACGCTGGAGAGCATGACGCGCGACGAGGCCGGCGAGCGCCTGGCGCGGCTCGGCGCCAGGGTGGCGGGAAGCGTCAGCGCGCGCACCCATATCGTGATCGCCGGACCCGGGGCGGGCTCCAAGCTGGCGCGCGCCGAGGCCCTCGGTATCGAGGTCTGGGACGAGGCGCAACTCCTTGATTTCCTGAGGCGTAACGACGGCGGTTGAGGCGTCGGCGATTGCGTCAAATTTACGCATTCTTTAACCCAAATGGAGGGCGCGCGCGCACCGGCGGTGGTTTAGCATGGCTGGCTAACTACGTGGGGCCGGAAGCCCTCTCCGGCACCGGCCAGCGGCCATAACCAGCACGGTGAAAAGACCTTGAAACCCACCGATATCAGCGATCCCGAATATTTCCACAAGGTAGTCGACTGCCAGTACGCGTGTCCGGCGCACACCCCCGTGCCCGAGTACATCCGCCTGATCGCCGCCGAGCGCTACAGCGACGCGTACATGGTCAACTGGGAGTCGAACGTGTTCCCGGGCATCCTGGGACGCACCTGCGACCGGCCCTGCGAGCCTGCCTGCCGGCGCGGGCGCGTCGAGAAGGAGCCGGTGGCGATCTGCCGCCTGAAGCGCGTGGCCGCGGACAACAAGGGCTCGGTCAAGGAGCGCATGCCGAAGGCGCCGCGGCGCAAGAACGGCAAGCGCATCGCGCTGATCGGCGCCGGACCGGCCTCGCTGACCGTGGCGCGCGATCTCGCGCCGCTCGGCTACGAGATCGATCTCTACGACGACCAGCCCAAGGGCGGCGGCATGATGCGCAGCCAGATCCCGGTCTTCCGCCTGCCGCCGACGGTGCTGGACGAGGAGGTCGACTACATCCTGGACCTGGGCCTGAACCGGCACTTCGGCACGCGCGTCGACAGCCTGAAGTCGGTGCTGGAGAAGAACTACGACGCCGTCTTCGTGGGCACCGGCGCGCCGCGTGGCAGCGACCTCGACCTGCCGGGGCGCAAGGAATCAGCGGCGAACATCTTCGTCGGCATCGACTGGCTCTCCAGCGTCTCCTTCGAGCACACGCATTCGATCGGCAAGCGCGTGCTCGTGCTCGGCGGCGGCAACACCGCGATGGACTGCTGCCGTACCGCGCGCCGTCTCGGCGGCGAGGACGTCAAGGTCGTCGTGCGCTCCGAATTCGACAAGATGAAGGCCTCGCCGTGGGAAAAGGAAGACGCGATGGCCGAGGACATCCCGATCTTCAACAACCACGTGCCCAGGGAGTTCGTCCACCGGGACGGGCGCCTCGTCGGCATGACCTTCGACAAGGTCGACGTGGTCTACGACGACAAGGGGCGGCGCAACCTCGTGCCGACCGGCGAGGAGCCGGTGTTCTTCGAGGCCGACGACGTGCTGATCGCGATCGGGCAGGACAACGCCTTCCCGTGGATCGAGCGCGACCTGGGCATCGAGTTCGGCAAGTGGGACATGCCGGCCGTCGACGCCGTGACCTTCCAGTCCACGCTGCCGAAAGTGTTCTTCGGCGGTGACGCCGCCTTCGGGCCGAAGAACATCATCACGGCCGTCGCGCAGGGCCACCAGGCGGCGATCTCGATCGACCTGTTCCTGCGCGGGGACGACGTGCGCAGCCGTCCGGCGCCCGGCGTCACGCTGGTCAGCCAGAAGATGGGCGTGCACGAGTGGAGCTACGACAACGCCATCGCCGACGACCTGCGCTACAAGGTGCCGCACGTGGCGAAGGAAGTCGCGCTGAAGGACCGCAAGGTCGAGGTCGAGCTCGGCTTCGACACGCGCACCGGCCTCGCCGAGGCGCAGCGCTGCCTCAACTGCGACGTGCAGACGGTCTTCACCACGGCGAAGTGCATCGAGTGCGACGCCTGCGTCGACATCTGCCCGGTCGACTGCATCAACTTCCTCGGCAACGACGAGGAGCCCGCGCTGCGCCAGAGGCTGCGCGCCGCCGCGGGCAACCTGGCGCAGGACCTCTACGTCTCCGACGCGCTGGCGCAAACGAGCCGCGTCATGGTGAAGGACGAGAACGTGTGCCTGCACTGCGGACTGTGTGCCGAGCGCTGCCCGACCGGCGCGTGGGACATGCAGAAGTTTCTCTACAATGTCACGAAGGCTGGACAGGCATGCACGCCAAACAAGCGGTAAACGATTTCGTCGTCAAGTTCGCCAACGTCAACGGCACCGGCTCCGCCTCCGCGAACCACATGTTCGCGAAGGCGAT
>CAYXJM010000435.1:0-2848 GCA_964465455.1 uncultured Klebsiella sp. | reverse complement strand
TTTGCGAGATTTCGCGCCTCGCGGTGGACGGGCGCTTCCGCCGGCGCCTGGGCGAAGACCGCAGCCAGCTGGGCGAGCTCGACGCGCTCGATTTCTGTCACCAGGAGCTGCGCACCTTCTCGCTGGTGGCCACGGCCTCGTTCATGGCGGCCACCGCACTCACCGAACTGACCGGCTGCCACAACATCTTCGCGATGATGGAAGTGTTCCTGCCCAAGGTTCTGGCGCGCTCGGGTCTTCGTTTCGAGCGCGCGGGCAGCGAGATCGACTACCACGGCTGGCGTGCGCCGTATTTCATCACCACGCAGACCGCCATCGAGCACATGCGCCCCGAGCTGAAAGACTTCTACTTCGACATTTACCGGAGCCTCGCGAGCTCCTATACCGCGATGCGCCACGCCTGCTAACCCCCACGTGCCCTCTAATTGGGCTATATTGCAACTGTGGCGTTTTTGGGTCGATATAGCACTCTCGCCAGCGTTTGCGTCGGTTCCCTGGCTGCCAAACCGGAGACGCTGAGTGGTCTCGCCGCCATGATCGCGCCGGTTGAAGCCACGCATAGATAGGTAGACGGGGTAGCTGCAGGACTAAGTGCCGTCAATGGGGCTAATGCTCGTGTCGTCTCGGCCAATCGACAAGTTAGTATGAATGTGTGCGGATAGCCAACGGTCATAAATCAATGCATCGGTGAGTGTGGCTTAATATGGAAGAACATGAACAACGTATCGCGCGAACCATGCGGAGTGCCGCAAGGGCCGCATTTTCAGCGCTGGTCTTGGGCTCTGCCCTTCTTGTGGTCGGTTGTGGTAGCCCGAGTGTTTCGGACGTCGAGTATGTGGAGCGTGCGAAGGCTCATCAGGAGAAGCGCGACTGGGCTGCTGCGACCGTAGAATTGAAGAACGCGCTGCAGAAGAATGAGGACAATGTTGAAGCGCGCTTGCTGCTTGGCCAAGTTTACCTGGAGACCGGTGAAGGCGCGGCAGCAGAGAAGGAGTTGCTCAGGGCAAGGGAACTCGGCGTCAGCGCGGAGTCGACCGCGGTGAGTCTGGGGCGTGCGCTTTTGCTTCAGGGGCAGTTCAGGCGCGTTCTGGACGAGCTTGTTCCCTTGCCAGACATGTCGTCCCGCGAGAGGGCCGAGCTTCTCCAGGTTCGCGGCGATGCCGAGTTTGGTCTTGGTGATGCAGATGTTGCATGCGAGCTCTACCGCGAGTCGACGGAGCTTGATTCGGGGTACATTGCCGCTTATTGGGGGCTCGCCAAGTGTGCGTACAGGGAGGGCCATGCCGATATCGCCCGCAGCATGATCGATACTGCGCTGAAGATTGATGGCAGCAACGCAGCGTCGTGGGTCTTATTGGGGGAAATGGAACGCGCTGATGGCAACCTGGAAGCGGCTGTCGAGGCTTATACAAGCGCTCTTCAACATGATCCCGCAAACGTGGACGCGCTGTTCAATCGTGCCTCGCTATTCGTATTGACCGGAAAGCGGGACGAGGCGTCCTCGGACATCATGAAGCTGAAACAATTGCCGGGGGGCGTCTCTGCCTCGCAGTTTGTGGAGGCATGGCAACACTACCTTGCCGGCAGAACCGACCAGGCGCTTGATCTCGTTCAGCAGGTGGTCGCAGCGCGGCCGAGCTATCTCCCGGCAAAGCTGCTGCTTGCGCTCACCCAATACGATAAAAAAGCTTACGAACAAGCGATACAGGCCCTGACTGAATATCTCCAGGCAGTTCCCGGGAGCTTGGACGCCAAGAAACTGCTGGCTTCCGCCTATATTCAAACCAATCAACCGGAGCGCGCACTGGGTGTCTTGCGGCCCTTGGTCAATTCCGGACAGGCAGACGCGCAGGTGCTGACACTGGCCGGCAAAGCCTATCTCCGCGCGGAAGATCCGTCATCCGCAGAGCAGGCCTTTGAAGCAGCGACCGAGTTGGTTCCGACTAGCTCTGCCCTGCACACGGATCTCGGACTGAGCCGGTTGGCCGCGGGCCGGGAGGCCGATGCAGTGGGAGCACTTCAGGCTTCTTCCGGTCTGGATAGCAAGGATTACCAAGCCGATCTGACGCTTGCTTATTACTACATGAGCAAGGAGCAATTCGACGAGGCGCTTGCGGCCATTGCCGTGCTCGAATCGAAGCTGCCGGATGCCGCCGGAGTCTATAACCTGCGCGGGGTCGCATACGCCGGCAAGAAGGACCTGGCAGCGGCGCGGAGCAATTTCGAGAGGGCACTTCAACTGAACCCCACACTGACTTCTGCCGCAGTGAGGCTGGCTGCGCTGGATCTTCAGGAAAATAATGTACCTGCCGCGAGGGCGCGGTATCGGGGTGTGCTTGAAAATGACAACTCGAATGGCCCTGCCATGATCGGCTTGGCGGAACTGGCCGCCCTGGAGAAAAACGAGGCGCAATACCTCGAGTGGCTGCAGCGGGCAGCGACGGCGGATACGGCCGCGTTGGTGCCACGGGTGATGATGGCCAATCATTACCTGGGCAAAGGGGAGCACGCGAAGGCATTGCTTGTGGCCAGGGAGGCGGTGGCGGGCGCACCGGAAAGCCCCGAGGCTCTCGCGCTGCTTGGAAAGGTGCAGCTCGAAACTGGTGACGCCGCTAGCGCGGTAAGCAGTTGCAGCGCTGTCACGAAGATGCTGCCGGATTCGGCGGATGCCTGGTTCAACCTGGCCAAGGCCTCGCTGGCGGCGGGTGATGAGCGGGGAGCCAGGACGGCGCTGCGCCGGGTGCTCGAGGTGGATGCCGATTATGTCAAGGCGCGTGCAGCGCTTTCGAGGCTCGATCGTCGCATCGGCAATCAGGATGAAGCGGTGAAGTTCGCCCGCAAGCTGCAG
>CAYXJM010000434.1:0-2850 GCA_964465455.1 uncultured Klebsiella sp. | reverse complement strand
CAGCTCGACCGCTTCCTGATGCGCATCGAGATCGGCTACCCCGACCGCGCCGCCGAGCGCGCGATGCTCGCCGGCGCCAGCGCCGCGCCGGCGATCGATCGGCTCGCGGCGACGCTGACGCGCGACGAGCTGCGCGGCATCCAGCGCGAGGCGCAGCAGGTGCGCACCGCCGAGGTGCTGCTCGACTACGTGCAGCGGCTGATCGAGTACACGCGCAGCGCCCCCGAGTTCGCGCACGGCCTGTCGCCCCGCGGCGCGCTGGCGCTGGTGAACAGCGCGCGCACCTGGGCGTACATGGAAGGGCGTGCGCACGTGGTGCCCGAGGACGTGCAGGCCGTGCTGCCCGCCGTGGTGGCGCACCGCCTGCGCAGCACCACGGACTTCAGCGGCGACGGGCGCGCGCTGGTGCAGCGACTGCTCTCCGACGTGGACGTCTTCGACTGATGCGCGTCCCGGCGCGTGGCGGGCGCCTCGTTCGCCGGCTGCGCACGCGCTGGATCGCGTGGGTGAACCGGCGCATCCCGCCGGCGCGCGAGGTCGTGCTGACGCAGCGCAACGTCTTCATCCTGCCCACCGGCAGCGGTTTCGCTTTCCTCGCCCTGCTGCTGGCGCTGCTGCTCACCGGCATCAACTACGAGAGCAACCTGGTGTTCGCGCTCACCTTCCTGCTGGGCGGGCTGTTCATCGTGGGCGTGCTGCACACCTACGCGAACCTCGCCGGG
Source organism: uncultured Klebsiella sp. (assembly GCA_964465455.1). Classification (GTDB taxonomy): domain Bacteria; phylum Pseudomonadota; class Gammaproteobacteria; order Pseudomonadales; family UBA5518; genus UBA5518. The sequence continues at coordinate 2,128 of CAYXJM010000434.1, read as the reverse complement.
CTGCGCGTTGGCGCGGGGCCGGCCCCGTCGGTCTTCGCGGGCGAGCAGGCGAGCTTCGCGGTGCAGCTGCGCGACGAGGGCAGGCGCCCGCACGAGGGCATCGCGCTCGCGTGGCCCGGCGGCGAAGGGGGCGCGGGACGCGTCGCGCCGCTCGGCGAGGACCAGGTGTTGCTGTTCGCGCGCGCCGAGCGCCGCGGCCGGCTGCGCCCGGGACGGCTGCGCCTCGAGAGCCGCTATCCGCTCGGGCTGCTGCGCGCGTGGTCGTGGCTGGACCTCGACATGTGCTGCCTCGTGTACCCGCGCCCGGCGCCGGCCGGGCCGCTGCCGCTCGACACCGGCCACGGCGAGGAGGGCAGCGCCACCCGCGATCCGGGCGCCGAGGACTTCTCGGGCTTCCGCAACTACGCGCCCGGCGATCCGCTGCGCCACGTGGCGTGGAAGACGCTGGCGAAGGGCCAGCCGCTGCAGACGCGCGAGTACGTGGCCTTCGCCGACCGCCGGGTCTGGCTCAGCTGGGCGCAGACCGACGGGCTCGGCGGCACCGAGCAGCGCCTCGCGCTGCTGTGCCGCTGGGTGCTGGACCTGCACGCGCTGAATGCGGACTTCGGGCTCGACATCCCCGGCACGCGCCTCGAGCCCGCCGCGGGCGACGCGCAGCGCGATCGCGCGCTCGCGGCGCTGGCGCTGTTCGGCATTGCGGGCGAGGGGGCGCGCGCATGAGCGCGCCGTTGCCGCGGCGCAGCCTCGCGTGGCTGCTGGCGGCGCTGGTGCTCGCGATAGGCCCGCACGCGCTGCGGCTGCCGCCGTGGGTGCTGCTGGCCGTCGGCGTCGCGATCGCCTGGCGCTACCGCGTGCACCAGGGCGCGTGGTCGTTCCCGAGTCGCACCGTGAAGCTGCTGCTGGTCGTGATGTCCTTCCTCGCCGTCGGGCTGCACTGGCGCGCGCTGAGCGGGCTGGAACCCGCGGTCGCGCTGCTCGCGATCGCCGGCGGGCTGAAGGCCATGGAGATGCGCAGCACGCGCGATTTCCTCGTCGTGGTGTTCGTGGCCTATTTCCTGGTCGCGAGCCAGCTGCTGTTCGAGCAGGAGATCCCCTACGCGCTGTACGCGGCGGTGGCCACGGTCGGCGTCACGGCGGCGATGGTCGCGCGCCACCAGGGCGACCCCGCGCCGGGCTTTCCGCACCCGCTCGCGCTGGCGCTGCGGCTGCTCGCGCAGGCCGTGCCGGTGATGCTGCTGCTGTTCGTGGTGTTCCCGCGCATCGCGCCGCTGTGGGCGATTCCGCAGAACACGCAGAGCGCGCGCACCGGGCCCAGCGACAGCATGTCGCCCGGGGACGTGGCGCGCCTGAGCGGCTCGAACGCGCTGGCGTTGCGCGCCACCTTCGAGGGCGCGATCCCGGCGCAGCGAGAGCTTTACTGGCGCGGGCTGGTGTTCTCGGAGTTCGACGGCCGGCAGTGGCGCCAGGGAGCGGTGGCGCGCACGGAGTCCGAGCTGGCGCAGCAGGGCGCGCCGCGGCCCGCGCTGCGGCAGCTGACGCACGTGCCGGGCGGCGAGGAGACCGGCTACGAAGTGATCCTCGAGCCCAGCAACCAGCCCTGGGCCTACGTGATCGGCTTCCCGCTGTCGGTCGACGCGAACCTGCGCACCGGCAGCGACTACCGCCTGATGAGCCCGCGCCCGGTCACGCAGCGGCTGCGCTACCGCGTGCGCGCCGACCTCGCGGCCCGGCTCGAGCCGGAACTCGGCATCCTGCGCCGGCGCGCCGAGTTGCAGCTGCCCGAGGGCTTCAACCCCCGCGCGCTGGCGCAGGCCCGCGCCTGGCGCGCCGAGGCGGCCTCGGACGAGGCCTACATCGAGCGCGTGCTGCGCTGGTTCGGCGAGGAGAACTTCGTCTACACGATGTCGCCGCCGCTGCTGGGACGCGACACGGTCGACGAGTTCCTGTTCGGCGCGCGGCGCGGCTTCTGCGAGCACTATGCCAGCGCCTTCACCGTGCTCGCGCGCGCCGCCGGGATCCCCGCGCGCGTCGTCGTGGGCTACCAGGGCGGCGAGCGCAATCCGTACCAGGCCTACCTGCTGGTGCACCAGTTCGACGCCCACGCCTGGACCGAGGCGTGGCTGGAAGG
>CAYXJM010000433.1:0-2851 GCA_964465455.1 uncultured Klebsiella sp. | reverse complement strand
CGAAGCGGATCTCGGTGCCGCTGGTCGGCCGGGTCACCATGTCCTTGCGATCGAGGGGCGCGAACCGTCCGCTCAGGCGCAGGTCGCCGGCGACCACGCTCGCGATGTCCGTCGCAGCGCCCTCGGGCTGCCCGCCGAACGGCACGATCGCGACCGGGACCGCGTCCTTCACGCCTTCGGTGATGTCGAGGCGCAGTTGCGCGACCGCCGGCGCCGCCATGCCCAGGAGAGCCGCGGCCAGAGTTGCGAATCGCGCGAATGCAAGCATCGGCATGGTGAACTCTTCTGGACGCATCGAATGACTACTCCTTCGGCTCGAATACGATCTCGAGCCTGCGTTCGAACGCGCGTGGGTCGCGCGGTGCCGGCAGCGGCGAGGCTTTATACACGGCATTGACGATGGATTCCCGCACCGCCCCGTCGCCGTTGCAGGTGCCGAGCTTGACATCCGTCACCGTGCCACCTGTCGCCTGCGTCACGTACAGTGTGCACGAGAGCCCGGCCCGCGCCGAAGGCGGGCGGATCCAGTTGCGCTCGATTGCCTGCACCAGAACCGCGCGATACTCGTCGACGACGCCGGCGCGCGCCAATGCCGCACCTTCCTCTTCCTCCGCTGCCATGCGCCGCTGCAGGTCGGCCTCGCGTGCCGCCTTCGCCCTGGCATCCGCGGCCCGGGCGGCCGCTTCCTGCTTCTGTCGAGCGGCCTCCTCCGCAGCCCGCTTGCGCTCCGCCTCGGCCTCCGCCTTCCGGCGGGCCTCGTCGGCTGCCGCCTGCTTGCGCTGCGCTTCGAGTTGCACCTGCTGCCGGTGCTCCGCCGCGTCGGCCTCGCGACGTGCCTGCTCCTGTTCGGCCCGCGCCTTGTCGTCCGCGGCCTTGCGTGCCGCCGCCTCGGCGGCGCGCTCCTTCTCCTGCGTCTCCTCGGCCAGCGCCGGCGGTGGCTGCGCCGCCGGGGTTGGCTTCGGCTTCGGCGCCGCTGACGGCTTGCCGGACCGCGCCGACTTTGGGAGATCCTTGGCGTCGACCACGACGCCTTCGATCGCCAGTTGCACGGGCGGCTGGGTGGAGGTCCAGCGTAGCGCTGCGACCGCGAACAGCGCCAGGAGCGCCAGGTGCAGGCCCGCCGAGCCGACCAGCGGCCGCAGGTGTTCCCGGACGAACCCGCTCGCCACTCAGCGCTTCGCGCCCGAGCGCGCCGTGGACGGGATCGGCTCGGTGACAAAGCCGACCTTCCTGGCACCGGACTTCTGCAACAGCACCATGCCCTCCACGACGCGACCGTAAGCAACCGCCGTATCAGCCTTGACCAGCACGGGGCGCTCGGGTTCCCTGCGCATCGCGGCGGAGGCGATCTCGAGGATCCGTTCCGGGCCCTGCGCGGCGCGTGGATTGCCGATGTTCAGGTACATCTGCCCGTCCTTGTCGATGCTGAGCACCAGTGGCTCGAGCTTGTCGGGCTGGATCGGCTCGGCGCCGGCCTTCGGCAGGTCCACCTTGATGCCCTGGCTCAGCATGGGCGCGGTCACCATGAAGATGACCAGCAGCACCAGCATCACGTCGATGTACGGGACGACGTTGATCTCGCCCATCAGCTTCCGGCCGCGACGGTTGCGCACGCCCGCGCTCCTCAGTCCTCGCCGAAACCGGCGTGGCGCTGCAGGATGGTGGAGAACTCCTCCATGAACGTGTCGTAGCGCAGTTCCAGGCGCCCGACCTGGTCGGCATAGCGGTTGTAGGCAATCACCGCCGGGATCGCCGCGAACAGGCCCATCGCCGTCGCGATCAGCGCCTCCGCGATCGCCGGCGCCACCGTCGCGAGCGTCGCCTGCTGCACGTTTCCGAGCCCCTGGAACGCGCTCATGATGCCCCACACCGTCCCGAACAGGCCCACGTACGGGCTCGTCGAGCCGATGGTCGCGAGCGTCGCGAGGTTCTGCTCGAGGCGATCAGTCTCGCGCAGCTGCGCGACCTTCATCGCGCGGCGACTGCCTTCGAGCAACTGTCCGCCGCCCTGCCCGGTCTGCTGCCGCAGGCGCGAGAATTCGCGGAAACCCGCGACGAACACGCCAGCCATGCCCTGTGTCGCGCTGCCCTCGAGCGACTTGAACAGCGACGCGAGGTCGCCTCCCGACCAGAACTTGTCCTCGAACGCGGCGGCTGCATCGCGCGCCTCGGCGAGTACGCTGCGCTTGCGCAGGATGATGGCCCAGGACACCACCGAGGCCGCCACGAGCAGCGCGAGCACGCACTGCACGACGAAGCTGGCGCCGAGGATCAGGTCCAGCGCGGAGTGTTCACCGATCATCCTGCATCCTCAGCCGTCGAAGAGGCCCAGTGTACCGCCCTGCTTCTCGATCGCCGGCGGCGTCAGGCCGAAGTGGAGGTAGGCATTGCGCGTGGCCACGCGGCCGCGCGCGGTCCGCATGATGTAACCCTGCTGGATCAGGAACGGCTCGATCACGTCCTCGATCGTACCGCGCTCCTCGCCGACCGCGGCCGCGAGACTGTCCACGCCGACCGGGCCGCCCGCGAACTTCTCGATGATCGTGAGCATGATCCGGCGGTCCATCGGGTCGAAGCCCTGGGGGTCCACGTCGAGCAGGTCGAGCGCAGCCTGGGACACCGACTCGGTCACGCGTCCTTCAGCCTTGACCTCGGCGTAGTCGCGCACACGCCGCAGCAGCCGGTTCGCGATGCGCGGCGTGCCGCGCGAGCGCTGTGCGATGCGGGTGGCTCCCGCTTCTTCCATGGCGATGCCGAGGATGCGCGCCGAGCGATCGACGATCTGCCGGAGTTCCTCGTGGCCGTAGAACTCGAGCCGCTGCACGATGCCGAACCGGTCGCGCAATGGCGA
>CAYXJM010000432.1:0-2851 GCA_964465455.1 uncultured Klebsiella sp. | reverse complement strand
TGCCGATGCCCTTGCGCTGCATCTTGCGCCAGATGCTGTAGAGGTGCTTCGGGCGTCCGGAGAGCTCGGCCTGCACGCCGGCAGCCTGCAGCGCCGCGCGCAGCCGCGCGATGGCGCTGGCGATGAACTGCTCTCGGTCGGCGCGGCGCTCGTCGAGGAGCTTCGCGATGCGACGGTAGTCCCCGGGCTGGAGGTGGCGGAAGGCGAGATCCTCGAGCTCCCACTTGATCTGCCCGACGCCGAGCCGGTGCGCGAGCGGCGCGTAGATGTCCATCGCGGCGCGCGCGGTCTGCACGGCGCCGGGCGAGTCGTTGCCGGCGCCGAGCGCGCGCAGCGCCTGCACACGCTCGGCGAGCTTCACCAGCGCGACGCGGGGATCGTCGATCATCGACACCAGCATGCGGCGCAGGTTCTCGCCCTGGCGCTGGCGATTGGCGAAGCTGTGGCGGCGCGTGTGGTCGTGCGGATCGAAGCCCAGCGCGTCCATGCGCTGCACGCCGGCGATCAGCGTCGCGACGCCCGTGCCGAAGGCCGCGGCCAGGGCCTCGGCGCCGATGCGCGCCTCGGCGACCGGCACGCACAGGACGCCGGCGCAGAGCGCGTCGGCGTCGAGGCCGAGCCCGGCAAGCGTCTCGAGTATGTCGAGCGCCGCGGCGACACGCTCGCGGCGCGCCGCGACGTCGTCCTGCGCGGCGTAGGCGGCGAGGACGGCGTCGAGCGCGGCGACGACGCGCTCCGAGCCGCTGACGCCCTGCGCGGCCGGCACGCGCGCGAGCAGGCTCGCACCGTCTTCGGGCAGCGGACCCGCCAGCGAGTGGGCGTCGCGGATCTTGACCATCGCGGGCGCTCAGCGCGCGTCGAACACGCCGGTCGAGAGGTAGCGGTCGCCGCGGTCGCAGACGATCGCGACGATCACGGCATCGCGCGCGTGCGCGGCGACGCGCAGCGCTCCCGCGACGGCGCCGCCCGAGGAGACGCCGCAGAGAATGCCCTCGCGCCGCGCGAGCTCGCGCATCGTGCTCTCGGCCTCGTGCTGCCCGATGTCGAGCACGTCGTCGACGCGCCGGCGCTCGAAGATGCGCGGCAGGTATTCCTCCGGCCAGCGGCGGATGCCCGGAATGCTGGCGCCGTCCGCGGGCTGCAGCCCGACAATGCGTATCGCGGGGTTCATTTCCTTCAGGTAGCGCGAGACGCCCATGATCGTGCCGGTGGTGCCCATCGAACTCACGAAGTGCGTGATGCGCCCGTGGCTCTGGCGCCAGATCTCGGGGCCGGTGGTCTCGTAGTGTGCCTGCGGGTTGTCGGGGTTGGCGAACTGGTCGAGCACGCGGCCCCTGCCCTCGGACTGCATGCGCAGCGCGAGGTCGCGCGCAGCCTCCATGCCGCCCTCGCGGGGCACGTCGATCAGCTCGGCGCCGAAGGCGCGCATCACTTGCCGGCGCTCCTCGCTCATGTGCGCCGGCATGATCAGCACCATGCGGTAGCCGCGGATCGCCGCGGCCATCGCGAGCGCGATGCCGGTATTGCCGCTGGTCGCTTCGATCAGCGTGTCGCCGGGACGGATCTCGCCGCGCTCCTCGGCACGGCGGATCATGCCGAGCGCCGGCCGGTCCTTCACCGAACCCGCGGGGTTGTTGCCCTCGAGCTTCAGCAGGATGGTGTTGTTGTCGCCGGCCCCCATGCGCTGCAGGCGCACCAGCGGGGTCTCGCCGACCGTGGATTCGACGGTCGGGAACCCGTCCTGTGCCGGGTCGGCGGTGCGCGCCGCGGGCTGATGTTCGTTTCGGTACATGGTGCGTCGCAATCACTCGGGGCAAAGGCGCATGATACGTGCCCGTCCGGCGCGGGCAAACGCCCGCGAGCCGATAAGCTGAGAACCCGTCGCTATATCCCGTCGGCGGGCGTCGGACCGCGACGGAAGTAGCCGCGGCTGTGCAGCGGCCGGGGCCCGAGCAGCTCCGCGAGCGCCTGGCGCATCAGGCGCTTGGCATAGCGCCGGGTCCGCGGCTCGGAAAAGTCCTCGCGCCCGATCTGCGCCAGCGCCCAGCCGGGATAGGCGCGCGGATCCGAGGCCTCGGGCGCGGCGTGGAAGCCGCCGTCGGGACTGAACAGGTAGTGGCCCGCGGGCTCCAGCACTTGCCCGGTGGCGCTGTCGTGCACGAATTCCATGCCGTAGCCGAGTTCGCGCAGCAGCAGCAGCTCGAAGCGTCGCAGCAGCGGCTCGAGATCCTCGGCCGCCGCGAGCCCGGGCAGCAGTCCCGCGTAGGCGTCGAACAGCGCGCTGTGGGCGTCGTGCGGCGGAAGCAGGCGCACCAGCAACTCGTTCACGTAGAGCGCCGAGTAGAGGCGCTCGCCCGCGATCGCGGGCGCGGGAGCCACGGCCTCCGCGGCGCCCAGCGTCTTCAGGTCGGTGCGCCCGGACCAGGACGCCAGCAGCGGCTGGAAGGGCTGGCAGGAGGCCGCGAGGCCGCGCCGCCCGCCGCGCGCGCCGCGCGCGACGACGCCGACGCGGCCGAAATCGCGCGTCAGCAGTTCGAGCAACAGGCTGGTCTCGCGCCAGGCACGGCGGTGCAGCACGAAGGCAGGCTGACGGTCGACGCGCGAAGCCGCGGCGCTCACGCCCGGATCCCCGCCGCGCTCAGCCTTCTTCCTGGTAGCCGAGGCTCTTCAGCGCGCGCTCGTCGTCGGACCAGCCGCTCTTCACCTTGACCCAGAGTTTCAGCATCACCTTGGTGCCGAGTAGGCGCTCCATGTCCTGCCGCGCCTCGGCGCCGATCAGCTTGAGCCGCGCGCCGCCGCGACCGATCACGATGGCCTTCTGCCCGGCCTTCTCGACCAGGATCAGCGCGCT
>CAYXJM010000431.1:0-2859 GCA_964465455.1 uncultured Klebsiella sp. | reverse complement strand
TCGGCGGCGGCCTCGGCGTCGGCGTCAAGGACTTCCGCGCGGTCTACGTCTTCGAGAAGCGCCACATCATGGAGCGCTTCATCGAGCAGGGCCTGAACGTGGGCGCCCAGGCCGACGCGGCGGCCAAGTCCGGCGGGCAGGGCGACGCGGTCGGCGGCGAACTGCTGCTCGACGGCATCCGCGTCTACCAGCTGACCGAATCGGGCCTCGCGCTGCAGGCCACGATCCAGGGCACCAAGTACTGGAAAGACCCCGAGCTCAATTGAGAGCCCGACCTGCGAACCCTGCCTGCGAGGCGGCCCCGGACAGCCCCTACCAGTGCACGCCGCTGCGACTGAAGGCCCGCGTGACCACGCGGCGCAGCAGTTCGGCGGCGCTGCGCGCCTCCTCGTCGGGCTCGCCCGGCCCCGCCCCGCGCGCGGCGCTCGAATCGGGGAACAGGTGGTAGGCCTGGTTCAGGATGAACTCGCTGAACTGCGGCACCACCGCCTGCGCCAGCGCACCCGCCACGCCGAGGCCGGTCGCGACGCGCTTGGGCTTCTCGACGATGGCCTTCATGACCAGGTTCGCCGCCTGCTCGGGCGTCAGCGTCGGGAAGGCGTCGTAGAGCCGGGTCGGCGCGATCATCGGCGTGCGCACCAGCGGCATGTTGATGGTGGTGAAGCGCACGTTGCGATCGGCGAACTCCGACGCCGCGCACCACGAGAAGGCGTCCAGCGCCGCCTTCGAGGCCACGTAGGCCGAGAAGCGCGGCGGGCTCGCGAGCACGCCGATCGAGGAGATGTTGACGATGTGCCCGCTCTCGCGCGCGAGCATGCCGGGCGCGAAACCCATGATCAGCCTGAGCGCGCCGAAGTAGTTCAGCTGCATCGTGCGCTCGTAATCGTGGAAGCGCTCGAAGGAATGCTGCACCGAGCGGCGGATCGAACGGCCCGCGTTGTTGATCAGGACGTCGACCCCGCCGTGCTTCTCCAGCACGGTGGCCACGAAGCGGTCGCAGTCGGCCAGGTCGGCGATGTCGCACGGGTAGGCGTAGCCCTCGCCGCCGAGGGCACGGATCTCGCGGATGGTCTCGTCGAGCTTTTCGGCCGTGCGCGCCACGAGCACCACGACGGCCCCGGCCCTGGCCAGCTTCAGCGCGCAGTCACGGCCGATGCCGGAGCTCGCTCCGGTCACCACCACCACCTTGCCCTTGACCGCGCGCGCGAGCCCGCGCGGCTCGCCGCGCCCGACGGCCTGCTCGACCAGGCGCGTCCATGACGGCAGGCGTCCGCGGCCGCTTCGCGCCTCGGGTGCCAGGTGCTCCTCCCAGTACGACCAGATCGCGCCGGCATAGGATTCGAACGGCGGGCACTCGATGCCGCCGCGCGCGAGGAGCTTGCGCGTCTTCGTCGAGTCGAAGCGCGTCGGGTAGCCCACGAACTTCAGCGCCTCCTCCGGGATGCCGTAGCGGTGCAGCACGGCGCCGAGCGCCCCGGTGAGCGGCAGCGCGCCGGCCAGGCGTTCCACCGGCACCTGGGCGAGCAGCTTCTCCAGCGCGCCCCCCTTCACGACGCTGAGCTTCGGCCCGCGCGAGACCTGGAGCAGCACGCGGATCAGGTCGCCGGTCGAGATGCCCTCGGGATCGGTCAGGAAGAAGGTCTCGCCGTCGTGGCCGCGCAGGTGCATCAGGTAGTCCATCGCGTCGACCACGAAGTCCACCGGCACGATGTTGATGCTGCCGCCGCGCACGCCGATCGCGCGCAGCCAGCCCGGCAGCGCGTTGCTCACCTGGCGGATCGCCGGGAAGAAGTAGTAGGGGCCGTCGACCTTGTCCATCTCGCCGGTGGCGGAGTGGCCGACGACCACGCCCGGGCGGTAGATGCGCCAGCGGATCCCGGTCTCGCGCCGCACCAGGGCCTCGGCGTCGTGCTTGGTGCGGTAGTACGGGTTGTCGAGCCCCGTCGCCTCCTCGAACATGTCCTCGGTGAAAGTACCCTTGTAGAGTCCGGCCGCCGCGATCGAGCTCACGTGGTGGAAGCAGCCCGCCGCCATCGCCTTCGCGCAGGCGAGCGCGCGGCGCGTGCCACCGACATTGGCCTCGACCTGCGACGCCATGTCCGCGCCGATGTCGTAGATCGCGGCGAGGTGCACGAAGTGGTCGACGCGTCCCTTCAGCGCCGCCAGCGTGGCGCGCGTGACGCCGAGGCGCGGCCGCGCGAGATCGCCGGTCACGGCGACCAGCTGCGACTCGCCGACGCCCCACAGCGCGCGCAACTGCTCGACCTTGCCGAGCGACTGCTCGCGCACGAGCAGGTAGACGCAGCCGCCGCGGTCCAGCAGCTTCGGTATCAGGAAACGGCCGATGAAGCCGGTACCGCCGGTCACGAAATAGGTATGCGCCATTCTGCCTTGCTCCGCCGGTTGCCATCACGCTGCCCGCCGCCGTCGCGGCCCGCGCGCGCCTCAGGCCGGTTGCGGACGGGCGCGGTCGATGATCGTGGCGCAGTCGAGGCCCGAGGGCAACTCCCCGTACACCATGCCGCGCCCGGCGAGGCGCGTGGCGCAGAAGGCCTCGGCCAGCGCGGCGTGGCCGGCCTCGAGCAGCAGCGCGGCCTGCAGCGCCACGGCCATGCGCCCGACCAGCTCGCGCGCGCGGTGCTCGCGATCCTCGCCGTGCGCGAGGTCGGCCTGCAGCCGCGCCGTGAACGCGGCCAGCCGCCGGTCGCGCGCCGCGCCCGGCGCGAGCTCGTCGAGGAAGGCCTCCAGCGCCCCGGGTTCGCGGCCGAGCGCGCGCAGCACGTCGACGCACTGCACGTTGCCGCTGCCTTCCCAGGTCGAGTTCACCGGCGCCTCGCGGTAGAGGCGCGGCAGTATCGA
>CAYXJM010000430.1:0-2865 GCA_964465455.1 uncultured Klebsiella sp. | reverse complement strand
GTGCAGATCATGTAGTCTTGGCTGCATGGGCATCTACGAACGGCTGATCCTGCCGCGCATGATTCACCTGGCCTGCGGCAGCGGGCCGATCACCAGGCAGCGGCTGAAGATCGTGCCGCTGGCCTCGGGCAGGGTGCTCGACGTGGGCGCCGGCTCCGGACACAACCTGCCGCTCTACGATCCGCAGCGCGTGGAACTGGTGTGGGGGCTCGAGCCCAACCACGGCATGCGCGACCTCGCCGTGCACAACGAGACTCGCGCGCGCGTCGAGCTGCACTGGCTGGACCTGCCGGGCGAGAAGATTCCGCTGCACGACCACAGCGTCGACACCGTCGTGCTTACGTTCACGCTGTGCACGATCCCGGACTGGCGCGCCGCGCTGGCGCAGATGCTGCGCGTGCTGAAGCCCGGGGGGCGCCTGCTGTTCCTCGAGCACGGGGCCGCGCCGGACCCCGGCGTGCGTCGCTGGCAGGAGCGCATCAACCCGGGGTGGCGGCGCTGTGCCGGGGGCTGCAACCTGGACCGCGACATTCCCGCGCTGCTCGGCGAGGGGGGGTTCGACATCGTGCGGATGGAGGAGATGTACCTGCCCGGCACGCCGCGGATCGCGGGCTACAACTACTGGGGCGAGGCTATTCCGCGTCCGGCGAATCCTTCGACTTCGCGTACTTCGTGAGCAGGTTCTGCGTCTTGCGGCCGGCCGTCGCGGCCACGGGCGCGGCCGCGGGGGAGTCACCGGTCGCGCCCGTACGCTCGCCCGCGAGGCGGTAGCCGGCGGTCATCGCGGCGTCGATATCGGCCTTGCTCTCGCCCTCGCGGGCGCATTTCTGCATGTAGGCGTGCATCTGCGCCGCGGGTTTCTTGCAGCGGCTGTCGGTGCGCTCGAACTGGTGCGTGCACTCGGCCCACAGCCGGGTGCGCTCGCTCAGCTTCTCCAGGCAATCCGGCCCGAGGAGGTCCAGCGCGACGGCAGGCGCGGCGAGCGCCGCGCCCAGCAGCGTGATGGCGACGGCCTTGCCGAGGCGTGCGTGCGACATGCTGGTGTGTCCAATCCGGGGGGCCCGCGGCCAAGTATAGACGAGCGTCTGCCCGGCGCGGCCCGCCTCGTCCGTTTCGGGGGTGCCGGCACGCCCCCGATTCGCGGTAAGCTGCGCGCCGGTTCAAAGTCGGACAGGCCGGGGTGGAGCGAGTCATGGCGGATACCGGGAACTGGGCATACGAGACGGACGTGGTGGTGGTCGGATCGGGAGCCGGGGCGCTGACGGCCGCCGTGCGCGCCCGCGACCTCGGCCTCGAGGTGCTGGTGATCGAGAAGACCGAGCAGTACGGCGGCTCCTCGGCGATGTCGGGCGGCGTGCTGTGGCTGCCGAACAGCCCGCTGGTGGCCGGCGCGGGCGGCGCGGATTCGCCCGAGGAGGGCAAGCGCTACCTGAAGAGCGTGGTCGACGAGCCCCACCTCGAGAAGCGCATCGACGCCTACGTCGAGCAGATCCCGGGATTCATCGACTTCCTGCACCGCAGCACGCACCTGCGCCTCGCGCCGCTGCCGCAGTTTCCCGACATGTACCCCGACAATCCCGATGCCAAGATGCACCGCTGCCACGAGGCGCTGCCGTTCCACGCCCGCACGCTGCCGGCCGACGAGGTGCTGAACCTGCGCCCGCAGCACCCGCAGACCGCGCTGTTCGGCCTGATCGGCTGGACGCCCAGCGAGTCGCTGATCCTGCAGGCGCGCGGCAAGGGCTGGCTGACGGTCGCGTTCACGATGGTCGCGCGCTACCTGCTCGACATCCCGTGGCGCCTGCGCTCGCGCCGTGACCGCCGCCTGGTGCTGGGCGGCGCGCTGGTCGGGGCGCTGCGCCGCTCGATGCTCGATCGCGGCATCCCGCTGTGGCTGAACAGCCCCTTCGAGGACTTCATCGAGGAGGACGGCCGCGTGGCGGGAGTGCTGGCGCGCCACGACGGCGTGCGTGCGCGCATCCGCGCGCGCAAGGGCGTGATCCTCGCCGCGGGCGGCTTCGAGAAGAACAACGCGTTGCGCCAGGAACACCTCGAGAAGCCGACCGACGCGGCGTGGACCGCGGGCAGTCCCGGCAACACCGGCGACACCATCGCCGCCGCGACGCGCCTCGGCGCCAAGCTGGAGTTCATGGCCGAGGGCTGGTGGGGCCCGACCTTCCTGGTCCCGGGCGAGCCGCAGGCGCGCATGCTGATCATCGAGAAGAACCTGCCCGGCGCGATCATCGTGAACAAGCTGGGCCAGCGCTTCGTGAACGAGAGCTCCTCGTACACCAAGGTGACGCGCGGGCTGTTCGCGGCGAACAAGCCCGGTGCGGAATCCATTCCCGCCTACATGATCTTCGACGCGACCTACCGTCAGCGCTACCCGATCGGGCCGATGCTGCCGAGTACCTTCCAGCCCGATTTCGCGGTGCCCGGTGCGATCAAGCAGGCCATCCCGAGCGCGATGGACATCCGCGAGCTCGCGCGCAAGCTCGGCATCGACCCCGACGGCCTCGCGGGCACCGTGAGCCGCTTCAACGGCTTCGCGCGCGCGGGACAGGACGAGGATTTCCAGCGCGGCGACGCGAACTACGACCGCTATTACGGCGACCAGAGCGTGGGGCCGAACCCCTGTCTCGGCCCGATAGAGCGGGCGCCGTTCTACGGCGTGAAGATCTACCCCGGCGAGCTCGGCACAAAGGGCGGCTTCGCGGTCGACGAGCATGCCCGCGTGCTGCGCGAGGACGGCAGCGTGATCGAGGGGCTGTTCGCGATCGGCAACTGCTCCTCGCCGGTGACCGGCACGACCTACCCGGCCTCGGGCTCGACGCTCGGCCCGGCGATGGTCTTCGGCTACGTCGC
>CAYXJM010000429.1:0-2881 GCA_964465455.1 uncultured Klebsiella sp. | reverse complement strand
GCGCCTCGAGAACCCGCCGTCCGCGCTGCCGCAGTAGGTCCGGATTCAACCGGACGATTGTTCGGCGGCTCGGCTGTTCGGCTGTTCGGCTGTTCGGCTGAAGCCGAACCTACGGTGCGCCGCGTGCCCGGATTCAACCGGCCCCGTGTTCGTCCCGTAGGTCCGGATTCATCCGGACATGCGTTCGTCGCGTAGGTCCGGTTTCAACCGGACACCAGCGCCGCGAGCAGGTCCGGATTCATCCGGACAATGCCGCCGCGAAAGATCAACGTTGGAGGAGTATCCCCCCATGACCGTCATCAAGCAGGATGATCTGATCGCCAGCGTCGCCGACGCGCTGCAGTTCATCTCCTACTACCACCCCGTGGACTTCATCCAGGCCATGCACAAGGCCTGGCTGCGCGAGCAGAACACGGCGGCGAAGGACGCGATCGCCCAGATCCTGATCAACTCGCGCATGTGCGCGCAGGGCCACCGCCCGATCTGCCAGGACACCGGCATCGTCACGGTGTTCGTGAAGGTGGGCATGGACGTGCGCTGGGACGGCGCCACGATGGGCCTCGACGAGATGATCAACGAGGGCGTGCGCCGGGCCTATCTGAACCCCGACAACGTGCTGCGCGCCTCGATCCTCGCGGACCCCGCCGGTGCGCGCAAGAACACGAAGGACAACACGCCCGCGGTGATCCACTACCAGGTCGTGCCGGGCAACACCGTCGACGTGCACGTCGCGGCCAAGGGCGGCGGCAGCGAGAACAAGTCGAAGATGGCGATGCTGAATCCCTCGGATTCGATCGTCGACTGGGTGCTGAAGACGGTGCCCACGATGGGCGCGGGCTGGTGCCCGCCAGGCATGCTCGGCATCGGCATCGGCGGCACCGCCGAGAAGGCCGCGCTGCTCGCGAAGGAAGTGCTGATGGATCCGATCGACATCTACGACCTGATCGAGCGCGGCCCGTCGAGCCGCATCGAGGAGCTGCGCATCGAGCTGTTCGAGAAGGTGAACCAGCTCGGCATCGGCGCGCAGGGGCTCGGCGGCCTCAGCACCGTGCTCGACGTGAAGATCAAGGACTACCCCACGCACGCCGCGAGCCTGCCGGTGGCGATGATCCCGAACTGCGCCGCGACGCGCCACGCGCACTTCGTGCTGGACGGCAGCGGCCCGGCGCTGCAGGAAGCGCCCCCGCTCGATGCCTGGCCCGACATCACGTGGGAAGCCGCGGGCGCGCGCCGCGTGAACCTCGACACCGTGACGCGCGAGGAGCTGGCCTCGTGGAAGACCGGCGAGACGCTGCTGCTCTCGGGCCGCATGCTCACGGGCCGCGACGCCGCGCACAAGAAGATGACCGACATGATCGCGGCCGGCGAGAAGCTGCCGGTCGATCTCGCCAACCGCTTCATCTATTACGTCGGCCCGGTCGACCCGGTGCGCGACGAGGTCGTCGGTCCCGCGGGTCCCACCACCGCGACGCGCATGGACAAGTTCACGCGCACCATGCTCGAGAAGACCGGCCTGATCGGCATGATCGGCAAGTCCGAGCGTGGGCCGGTCGCGATCGAGGCCATCCGCGACAACCGCGCCGTCTACCTGATGGCGGTGGGCGGCGCGGCCTACCTCGTGTCGAAGGCGATCACGGCGGCGAAAGTCGTGGCCTTCCCGGAGCTCGGCATGGAGGCGATCTACGAGTTCGAGGTGAAGGACATGCCGGTGACGGTGGCCGTGGACGCGCGCGGCGAATCGGTGCACACCACGGGTCCGAAGATCTGGCAGGCGAAGATCGCGGCCGAGCACATCGAGGTCGTGTGACGTGGGTCCGGCTTCAGCCGGACATTCGTGGGTCCGGTTTCAACCGGACGTTGTCCGGATAAATCCGGACCCACGGATATCGGCATGAATGCCGAACCACGTAGGTCCGGCTTCAGCCGGACGATTGTCCGGATGAATTCGGACCCACGGAGAGCAGGAGCGTTGCATGTCGGCCAAGCCCAGTTTCTACTGGCACGACTACGAGACCTTCGGCGCCGATCCGGCCTGCGACAGGCCGTCGCAGTTCGCGGGCCTGCGCACCGACGCGGCGCTGAACGAGATCGGCGAGCCGCTGATGATCCACTGCCGGCCGCCGGCGGATTACCTGCCGCATCCCGAAGCCTGCCTGGTCACCGGTATCACGCCGCAGCGGGCGCGCGATCAGGGGCTTGCCGAGGCCGGGTTCATCGCGCGCATCCACGCCGAGCTGTCGGTGCCCGGCACCTGCGGCGTCGGTTACAACAGCATCCGCTTCGACGACGAGTTCACGCGCTACACGCTGTGGCGCAATTTCTTCGACCCCTACGAGCGCGAATGGCGCAACGGCAACTCGCGCTGGGACCTGATCGACGTGCTGCGCATGGCGCGCGCGCTGCGACCCGACGGACTCGACTGGCCCGACCGTGACGACGGCCGGCCGAGCTTCCGGCTCGAGGATCTCACGCGCGCCAACGGCATCGAGCACGGCGCGGCGCACGACGCGCTCGCCGACGTGCGCGCGACGCTCGCGCTCGCGCGCAAGCTGCGCGCCGCGCAGCCGAAGCTGTTCGACTACGCGCTGCAGGCGCGCGACAAGGGCTGGGTGAAGCAGCAGCTGAACGTCGTCGAGCGCAAGCCGCTGCTGCACGTCTCCTCGCGCTTCCCGGCCGAGAACGGGGCGATGGCGCTGGTGGTGCCGCTGGCCATCCACCCGCTGCAGGCGAACAAGATCATCGCCTGCAACCTGCTGCTGGATCCCGAGCCGCTGCTCAGCCTCGACGCCGCGCAGTTGCGCCAGTACCTGTACACGCCGACGGCGGAACTGCCCGAGGGCGTCGGGCGCATCCCGCTGAAGGAAATCCACGTCAACCGCAG
>CAYXJM010000428.1:0-2885 GCA_964465455.1 uncultured Klebsiella sp. | reverse complement strand
TTACAGCTCGTGTTCCGACCGGAGGATCTGCGCCAGTGACGAAGCGTCTGGGTGTGTTGGTGTTGTGGCTGTTCGCGTGCGTGGCGCAGGCGGCCGAGCTGAGTATCGAGATCACGCGCGGTGCGGACAATCCCACGTCCATCGCCATCGTGCCGCTGGGCGCCACGCCCGGCCTGCTTCCGCCCACCGCCATCGACGCGGTGGTCTCGGCGGACCTAGAGCGCAGCGGCCTGTTCGCGCCGATGAAGGTCTCCGACATGATCGCGCAGCCGCACGAGCAGTCCCAGGTGTTCTACAACGACTGGCGCCTGCTCGGCACGGACTTCATCGTCATCGGCCGCATGACGCGCGACGCGGCGGGCCTCTACCGCGTGCAGTTCGAACTTCTCGACGTGCTGCGCCAGTCGCTGCTGCTGCAGGAGACGGTGAACGGCTCCGAGGCGCAGCTGCGCGACATCGCCCACTACATCGCGGACAAGGTCTACGAGAAGCTGACCGGCATCAAGGGCGCGTTCTCGACCAAGGTGGCTTACGTGTCGGTCGCTCAGACCGGCAACCGGCAGAACTTCCGCCTGATCAAGGCCGACGCCGACGGCGAGCGCGCGCAGATGATCCTGGAGTCGCCCGAGCCCATCCTGTCGCCGAGCTGGTCGCCGGACGCCAGGCAGCTCGCCTACGTCTCGTTCGAGGAGCGGCGTCCCGCGATCTACCGCCAGGTCATCGCGACCGGTGAACGCCAGAAACTGACGTCGTTTCCCGGCCTGAACGGCGCGCCCTCGTGGTCGCCCGACGGCCGGCGTCTCGCGATGGTGCTGTCGAAGGACGGCAACCCCGAGATCTACATGATGGACCTCGCGACGCGGCAGCTGACGCGCCTGACCAACCATTTCGCGATCGACACCGAACCGGCCTGGATGCCGGACGGCCGCTCGATCGTGTTCACCTCGGACCGCGGCGGCAAGCCGCACATCTACCAGGTGGACGTGGCGAGCCTGCAGCTGAAGCGCCTGACCTTCGAGGGGGCCTACAACTCGCGCCCGCGGCCGATGCCCGACGGCTCCGGCATCGTGTACGTGCACCGCAGCGAGCCCGGCGGCCCGTTCCACATCGCGCTGCAGAACCTGCAGCGCAACACGGTGCGCGTGTTGACGGAAACGCAGTACGACGAGTCGCCGAGCGTGGCGCCGAACGGCAGCATGATTATTTACGCGACGAAGCGCCTGGGTAAGGGTATACTCGCCGTCGTGTCGGTGGACGCGAATGTCAAGTACTTCCTGCCATCGGCCGCGCGCGAAGTGCGCGAGCCGGCGTGGTCCCCGTACATCCGATAACTCCCCCATTCAGACCGTTAAGAGGAAGAGCGAGCTGTGAGCAGCATGAGCAAGAAACTGGTGCGCGTGACGAGCGTGATTTTCCTGGCAGTACTGGTTGCGGCCTGCAGCGGCAACAAGGCCGGCAAGGGGGCGTCGACCTCGGACATGGGGGCAGGCACCGGGGTGGGTGACGGTGGCGCGACCTCGGTCGGCGTCGGCGGCGACGGCGGCCTCTCTCCCGAGGAGATGGCGGCGCGCGCGGCGGCGGGCGGCCTGCAGACGGTTTTCTATTTCGATTTCGACCAGTCGGCGCTGGCTCCCGAGACCCGCGCAGCGCTGGACGCGCAGGCGAACGTGCTGCGCAACCAGAGCGGCGTGGTGCGCCTCGAGGGGCACGCCGACGAGCGCGGTTCGCGCGAATACAACCTGGCGCTCGGCGAGCGCCGCGCCCAGGCGATCGCGAACTACCTGATCCTGCAGGGCATCGACCGCAGCCGGATCGAGACGGTCAGTTACGGCGAGGAGCGCCCCGCCGCGCTGGGCCAGGACGAAGCCTCGTGGGCACGCAACCGCCGCGTAGAACTGCGCTGATACCCCGATCGTCATGCGCCGCTTCGCGCTGATCACGGCGAGCCTGCTGCTGGCGGCACCGGCCTTCTCCCAGGTGGAGGTGGTCGAACCGGGTGGCATGCCGGCGTACAGCGCGCCGGCGGCGCCGGCCCCGGTGCAGCAGACGCGGCGCGGCCAGGCGCAACCGGCTCAGGGCGGCGGTGCCGGCAGCGGCGAGCTGTTCTACCAGCTGCAGCTGCTGCAGGACGAAGTGATGAAGCTCCGCGGCATTGTCGAGGAGCAGGGAGAGCAGCTGCGCCAGCTCAAGCAGCAACGGCTCGACGACTACATCAGCCTCGACAAGCGCATCGGCGCCCTCGGCGGCGGCAGCGCGCCCCCGGCCGCTGCGCCGACGGGCGGAGCAGCGGCCGGTGGTGCCGCGCCGGTCGATGCGTCGATGCCGCCCACTCCCCCCGCGGGCGCGCCGTCGGCGCGCACAGCGGCGACGCCGCAGGAAGAGCAGGCCTACCAGGCGGCCTACGAGCTGGTGCGCGCGCGCAAGTTCGGCGAGGCAACCGCGGCATTCAATAGTTTCGTGAGCCAGTACCCGGCAGGCGATTACGCGGGCAATGCCCACTACTGGCTGGGCGAGCTCTACCTGCTCGATGGCGACAGCGCCTCGGCCAAGAAGCACTTCGAGACGCTGCTCGGCCAGTTCGGCGACAACCGCCGCGTGCCCGACGCGATGTTCAAGCTGGGTCGCATCTATCACCAGGAAGGCGATACGGCCAAGGCCAGGGACATGCTCGACCGGGTGGCCAACGAGTACGCGGGCTCCGACAGCACGGCGCCGCGCCTCGCGCGTGAGTACCTGCAGCAGAATTTCTGAGGCGTGCAAAAAGCCCTTGTTTTTTGCGCCTCGATCCGTACCATACGCGTCCTCGATCGGGTCGTTAGCTCAGTCGGTAGAGCAGTTGGCTTTTAACCAATTGGTCGCTGGTTCGAATCCAGCACGACCCACCA
>CAYXJM010000427.1:0-2900 GCA_964465455.1 uncultured Klebsiella sp. | reverse complement strand
CGCCGCCGGGGACGGTGCGGTGGCTGCGCCATCCGGGCGGGCGACGCGGCCCGGCGGCACGGGCAGCACCAGCCGCAGCAGGGCCGCGAGCGCCGCGCGCGCTCCCGCGGCGGGCGCAGCCGCCGCAGCCGGCGCGCCCCGCGGGCTTGGTGCGGCGCTGCCCGTCGCGGTCGGTGGCCCCGGGGCGGCGAGGTCCGCTCCGGCGCGAGCCGGGGTGGGGGGCAGCGGCGACGTGACGGCGGCCGTCAGCAGCTCGCGCAGGCGCGGTTCCAGGAAGCTGCCGCTGTTCAGGACCGCGGCGCGCAGGCCCGCAGCCTGCTGCAGGCCCTCGGGCGCGGGAAGCCGCGCGAGCAGCTCGCCAATGCGCGCGCGCAGCGGCTCGGGCAGCGCCGGCTCGGCGGCGAGGAGCGCGATCCGGCCGATCGCCTCGCGCAGCGGGAGCTGGGCCGGCAGGTCCGCGCGCAGGGCATTGCGCAGCGGCTGGAGCCGCGGCGCGTCGTCCAGCACCTGCTCGACACGCACGCGTTGCGCCGACAGCGCGCGCAGCAGCAGGCGCGTGCCGGCGGCGAGCAGCGTCGCGCTGCTCATCTGCACGCGCTCGCCGTCGATCTCGAGCTCCAGGCTCCAGCTTCCCGTCGGCCCCGGGGCCGGGCGCGCCGCGACCACGAGGGCCTCCACGGGGCCGGCGGCCAGCGGGGCAGGCAGCACCGCGGCCGGCGGCGGCGCCAGTGCGAGCGGGGCCTGCAATGTACGCGGCAGCACGCCGCCCGCGGGGATGTCCATCGTCGTTGCCAGTCGGGTAGGAGCTTCACATATAATCGCCGCCGTCATCGCGAGTATACAGCGGCGGCACCGCCCGGAAGCCCGGCGCGCGCCGCAGCCGATGCTCCGCCCCACACCCCGGAATTCCCGTCATGGCGCAACAGGCCTCGGTTCCGCTGCTCGAGGTTCGCGCGCTGCGCTGCGAACGCGACGAGCGCCTGCTCTTCGAGGACGTGCACTTCGAGCTGCACGCGGGCGAGGTGATGCAGGTCGCGGGCCCCAACGGCTGCGGCAAGACCACGATGCTGCGCACCATCGCCGGCCTGTCGCAGCGCTGCACGGGTGCGGTGCGCTGGCGCGGCGCCGACATCGGCCGCGCGCGCTACGACTACCTGCGCGAGTCGCTGTACCTGGGGCACGAGGCAGCGGTCAACCCGGCGCTCACGCCAGTGGAGAACCTGCGCTGGCACGCCGCGCTGTGGGGGCGGGCGCAACCGCTTGCGATCGAGGAGGCGCTCGCGCGCACCGGTCTCGCCGGGTACCTGCACACGCCCGCGCAGCGACTCTCGGCGGGCCAGAAGCGGCGCATCGCGCTCGCGCGGCTGCTGCTCAGCCCCGCGACGCTGTGGATACTCGACGAGCCCTTCACGGCGATCGACCTCGGGGGCGTCGCCGAGCTCGAGCAGCTGATCGCCGCGCACGCCGCCGCCGGCGGCGCGGTGCTGCTCACCACGCACCATCGCCTCGCCATCGCGCAGGGCGTGCGCCGGCTCGCACTCGGCGCGCAGATGGTGGACTGAGCGATGGGGCACGGCATCCGCGGCGCCTTTGCCGAGACCCTGCGGCGCGACCTGCTGATCGCGCTGCGCCGGCGCGGCGACATCGCCAACCCGCTGGTCTTCTTCGTGATCGTGATCGCGTTGTTCCCGCTCGGCATCGGGCCGACGCCGGAGGACCTCGCGCAGATCGCGCCCGGCGTGCTCTGGGTGGTCGCCCTGCTGGCCTCGCTGCTGTCGACGGACATGATGTTCCGCGCCGATCACGACGACGGATCGCTGGAGCAGCTGGTGCGCAGTCCCGATCCGCTCTACCTGCTCGCGATCGCGAAGATGGCGGTGCACTGGCTGGTGACCGGGCTGCCGCTCACGCTGCTCGCGCCGCTGATGGGCGGCATGCTCTACCTGCCGGGGGACGCAGCGCCCGCGCTGGTGGTGTCGCTGCTGCTCGGCACGCTGACGCTCAGCCTGGTCGGGGGCATCGGCGCGGCGCTCACCGTGGGGCTGCGCAAGGGCGGCATCCTGCTGTCGCTGCTGATCCTGCCGTTCTACATCCCGGTGCTGGTGTTCGGGACGGCAGCGGTCGACGCCGCGGCGCTCGGGGCCGACTACGCCGCAGCGCTCGCGATTCTCGGGGCGTTCGCGCTGCTCGCGCTGACGCTCGCGCCCCTCGCGGTGGCCGCGGCGCTGCGCATCAGCCTGGACAACTGAAAAAAATCCCGGCGCGAGGCCGGGATAGAAGGAGGAGAGAATAGAAACAACAGCCCGCCGCCCGAAACCGACGCCTTGCAACGATCCGTTTCACGACGGGCATGTACAGATTAGCCGCAGGCCCCGCAGGGTTACTTGATTTGAATCAAGCGCCCGGCGATGAGCCGCGGCGTGATCCGCCGGGGTGCAATTCGGATATACTGCCGCCCGCCGCGGCCGGCCGTGGCTCCCGTTCCCAACTGGCGATGAGTTGTACACGACGCGTGTGGTCCTTCATCCATAAACTCGGATCTCCCCGCTGGTGCTATCGCATCACGACGCCGTGGCTGCCGTGGCTGGCCGTGGTTTCGGGCGCGCTGCTGGTGGTGGGCGCCGTGTGGGGGCTCGCTTTCGCGCCGCCCGACTTCCGCCAGGGCAACAGCTACCGCATCATCTTCATCCATGTGCCGGCGGCCTTCATCTCGCTGGCGGGCTACTACCTGATGGCCGCGGCGGGCGCGGTCAGCCTGATCTGGAAGATCAAGGTTTCCGACATGGTGCTCAAGTCCTGCGCCGGGATCGGCGCCGCGATGACCTTCGTTGCGCTCGTGACGGGTTCCATCTGGGGCAAGCCGACCTGGGGCACGTGGTGGGTGTGGGATGCGCGCATCA
>CAYXJM010000426.1:0-2909 GCA_964465455.1 uncultured Klebsiella sp. | reverse complement strand
GAATTCCGCGATCAAGCCGGCGCGCACCATCTCCAGCACCCACTTGTAGTGCATGTGCAGGAAGATCGAACCGTTTTCCAGCCAGCCGTAATTGAACGTCGCGATCCGCCCCAGCTCGAGCGCGTCGTCGCCCAGCGGCGCGTTGAGGCGGTACATGCCGAGCTTGCGGTCGAAGAGCGCCGAGGCGCGCACCGCCTCGTAGAGCTCCCGCGCCTCCGACGCCGTCGCGACGCGCATGGCGTGCACGAATCCTTCGAGAAACAGCGGGAGCGGCCGCTGGCGGAAGCTCGTGACCTGAACGCCGGCGTCGGTCTGCGCGTACGCGGCGACCTCGCAGGAAATATACGTGACGATGCCCTGCGGGGTACGGGCACGCCCGATCGCGACATCGAGAAAGGACGAGACGTCTTCCAGGAAACGCCTGACGGCGGCGAACGACAGCGCCGCCTCGACGCCGGAGAAGCCCATGAACACCGAGGCGCGGTAGCTTTCCTTCAGCGCTCCCGCTTCCCGCCAGAACCCGAGGGGCGCGAGGTCGCGACGATGCAACAGCTCGCGCAGTCGGGTCACGAAAGCGGCCAGCTCCCCGGGCAGGGTGCACTCGCCGTCGCCCGCCGGCATGGCGCGCAACGTGAATTCGGCGAGCCGTTTCAGCTCGATGGTCTCGTTGACGGAAGAGCCGAAGATTCCCGGCAGGCCGTTCAACGCGTCACACCACCCGGGGCGGTCCGCCTCCATCTCGATGCCCACGCCGAACGGGTCGAGGGTCGCGAGCTTGTTGGCCACCAGCGTCAGGATCTTCCCGAGAAGGGTCGTCAGCACGATGTCGCCGCGCCCGGCCTGCGCACGGACCTTGTAGCGGTGTACGGAGCGCGCGTCGATCAGGGCTTTCTTCTCCTCGGACCAGAGCACCGCGCCGTACTGGCGCACGCCGGCGGGCGTCACGACGTACTTGCGGGTGCGCGGCGCGACATGGTGCGTCGGGTCGAAGAAGCTGTAGCTGCGCTCCGCGAACAATCCGCCCAGCCGGTCGGGGAACACGGCCGCGTACTGGATCAGCAGGTCGACGAGATAGGTCCAGTGGTCCGACCAGTAGCCGCGGTCGAACTCGGCATCTTCCACCTCCTGCGCGTGCGCGAGAATGTCGCCGGCCAGCGCCTCCGGATCGTCCGCCGTCGCGATGGCCTCCCACATCTCGGCGTACTTGAACTCGCGCGCCAGCACGGATGCGAGCGCGGGAAAGCGGGCGGACAGGTGTGCGAACGCCTGCGGGTCGTGCACCGCGAAACGCGTGTTGCGCAGCGAACAGGGGTTGTATCCGTCGGGCTGCACCAGGTTGAAGAAATAGCGGATGTTCTTCGCATCCAGCCCGGGCGCGAAGAACAGGTCCATGCGGCGGTTCTGGAGCACGTCGCGGAAGTCGCCGTTGCCCTCGGAAAACGGCGTGTCCTGCAGCAGGAAGTCGTTGTAGTCGCGCTCCAGGTCGCCGTGCTTGCGTCCGAACAGGTACAGCTGCGCGCCGCCGGGCACCTCGGTGGGAAAGCCGCCGCGCAAGCCGTTGTCGAGATAGCTCTGCCGGACGTGAGCGTCGAAGCCCGGCCGGGCGGTCAGGGTGAAGACGCGCCGGGTGATCCCCGCGATCAGGCGGCGATTGAGGTCGCGAACGGTTTCGAAATAGCCCGGTGTCCCGGCTTCCGCCACGAAGCGCAGCAGCGTTTCGTGCGTCGCGGCATGGCCGTACAGGCCGTGGAACACCCGGCGCTCGCCCGGTTGCAGCACCAGCTCGAGCACCTGGAATGCCGCCGGCGTCTGGTTGGCCACCACCTGGCCGGCGAGATCCAGGCGCTCTCGCGCGCTGAAGCGCTCCGGCCGGGAAAAATCGCCCGCGCTGCCGAACAGGCGCTCCGGATCCACCAGCACCGCGTTGCGCGTGCCGTCCAGGAATCCCGCAAAGAAATTGCCCGCGATCACCCGTTCCACCCGCGGGCTGTCGGTGGGCCACACCTTCAGCCGGTAGAAGGGCAGCCGCTCTTCCACGCCCTCCACGCCCATGAACGCCTCGGAGGTGCGGCTCATGAATTTCACGGCCCACTGGTTGAGGCCCCAGGGCAACACCTGGGGCAGGCCGTCGACGACCTGCAGCGTTCTGGTCTCCGCTGCGGTGTTCACGATCTCGACGCGCCGCACCACGGCGGCGACCGCGGCTTCGGGCAGCGTGAAGGTGTCGGCGCGGATGCCGAGTTGCACGCGCGGATCGATTTCCTCCACGCCGACCTCGTGCGGCGCGACGTACATGCGCTGGCGGACCCCGGCCGCGGCTCCGCACCGGAACGGTTCCCAGACCGCGCCGTCGTCGCCGCCGGCAATCTTCACGAAGGTGCGAAAACCGCGTGCCGGCGTGAGCTGCCAGGCCTTGTCGGCGGGATGGAACTCCAGGAACGCGCCATCCTTGTTGCGCACGCCCAGGCTGGCCACGGCCTGGCCGCGATTGACGTAGAAAACCCACGCGGGACGCCCGCGCGCTCCCGCGACTCCGGGCAGAAATCCCGCAAAAGGCACCCGATCGTTGTACTGCTCGATGACGAAGGCATCGGCGTCGTCGTCCAGGTGATAGGGCTGGGTCATGCTTTGCTTCCCGGAGATGCGATCCCACCGGCGGATGCCCGGGCTGGATCGCGAAGGATACGGGAAGGATAAGGCGCCCCCCGGACCGGAGCCAGCCCGTCAGATCCCCGCGCCGCCAGCCACAGCGCCTGCCGCTGCGCGCCGCCGCGTCGGCCGCCTGCGCAGCACGCGCAGCGTGATAAGGTGGCGCCAGCCGACTTACCGCCATCGCAAGCCACCGAAGGACGTGTCCGATGCCTGATGCTGCCGTGCCGCTGCTGCACCTCGACCTGCTGCAGACCCTG
>CAYXJM010000425.1:0-2912 GCA_964465455.1 uncultured Klebsiella sp. | reverse complement strand
CGCCGCACCACGACATCTACTCGATCGAGGACCTGGCGCAGCTGATCCACGACCTGAAGAACGCCAATCCGCGCGCCAGCATCAGCGTGAAGCTGGTGAGCGAGGTGGGCGTGGGCACGATCGCGGCCGGCGTGGCCAAGGCCAAGTCCGACCACGTGGTGATCGCCGGGCACGATGGCGGCACCGGCGCCAGCCCCTGGTCCTCGATCAAGCACGCCGGCACGCCGTGGGAACTGGGCCTCGCCGAGACGCAGCAGACGCTGGTGCTGAACCGGCTGCGCGGGCGCATCCGCGTGCAGGCCGACGGCCAGATGAAGACCGGCCGTGACGTCGTGATCGGCGCGCTGCTCGGCGCCGACGAGTTCGGTTTCGCGACGGCGCCGCTGGTGGTGAGCGGCTGCATCATGATGCGCAAGTGCCACCTGAACACCTGCCCGGTCGGGGTGGCGACGCAGGACCCGGTTCTGCGCAGGAAGTTCGCGGGCAAGCCCGAGCACGTCGTGAACTTCTTCTTCTTCATCGCCGAGGAAGTCCGCCAGATCATGGCGCAGCTCGGCATCCGCCGCTTCGACGACCTGATCGGGCGCTCGGACCTGCTCGACATGAAGAAGGGCATCGAGCACTGGAAGGCGAAGGGCCTCGACTTCAGCCGCGTGTTCCACCGTCCCGAGGTGCCGGCGGACGTGGCGCGCTTCCAGGTCGAGGAACAGGACCACGGCCTCGAGCGCGCGCTGGACGCCTCGCTGATCGCGCGGTGCGCGCCGGCCCTGGAGCGCGGCGAGCGCGTGCAGATCCTCGACGACGTGCGCAACGTCAACCGCACCGTGGGCGCGATGCTCTCGGGCGAGCTGATCCGCCGCCACCCCGAGGGGCTGCCCGACCAGACCGTCTGGGTGCAGCTGAACGGCACCGGCGGGCAGAGCTTCGGCGCGTTCCTGGCCAGGGGCATCACGCTGTACCTCGCGGGCGAGGCCAACGACTACACCGGCAAGGGGCTCTCGGGCGGACGCATCGTGGTGCGCCCGAGCATCGACTTCCGCGGTGACTCGACCGAGAACATCATCGTGGGCAACACGGTGCTCTACGGGGCGACCAGCGGCGAGGCTTTCTTCCGCGGCGTCGCGGGCGAGCGCTTCGCGGTGCGCCTCTCGGGCGCGACTGCGGTCGTCGAGGGCACCGGCGACCACGGCTGCGAGTACATGACCGGCGGCACCGTGGTGGTGCTCGGCAAGACCGGGCGCAACTTCGCGGCCGGCATGTCGGGCGGCGTGGCCTACGTCTACGACGAGGACGGCGAATTCGCGAGCCGCTGCAACACGGCGATGGTGGCGCTCGACGAGGTGCTGCCGGCGCGCGAGCAGAAGGCGAGCGTGGACCCGGCGATCTGGCACAAGGGGCAGACCGACGAGGAACTGCTGCGCGGACTGATCGAGCAGCACCACCGCTGGACCGGCTCGCTGCGCGCGCGCGAGCTGCTCGACGACTGGGAAGAGGCGCGCGAGCGCTTCGTGAAGGTGTTCCCGCACGAGTACAAGCGCGCGCTGGCGGAACTGAACGCAGTCCAGCAGGCGGCCACCGCCTGATCACGCAATTCCGCGGAGGAAATGGAACATGGGCAAGGTAACGGGTTTTCTCGAATACGAACGCCTCGAGGAGGGCTACGAGCCGGTCGAGGCGCGGCTGAAGAACTACCGCGAGTTCGTTAAGGTGCTGGATGTCGGCCAGGCGCAGCAGCAGGGCGCGCGCTGCATGGATTGCGGCATCCCGTTCTGCAACAACGGCTGCCCGGTGAACAACGTGATCCCGGACTTCAACGACCTGGTGTACCGCGGCGACTGGCAGAACGCGCTGACCGTGCTGCACTCGACCAACAACTTCCCCGAGGTCACCGGCCGCATCTGCCCCGCCCCCTGCGAGGCGGCGTGCACGCTGAACTTCAACAACGTGCCGGTGGGCATCAAGTCGATCGAGCACGCGATCATCGATCGCGGCTGGGACGAGGGCTGGGTCGTGCCGCAGATCCCGGCCGTCAAGACCGGCAAGCGCGTGGGGATCGTGGGATCGGGACCCTCCGGGCTCGCGGCGGCGCAGCAGCTGGCGCGCGCGGGACACGACGTCACGGTGTTCGAGAAGAACGACCGCGTCGGCGGCCTGATGCGCTACGGGATCCCCGACTTCAAGCTCGAGAAGTCCCACATCGACCGTCGCGTCGCGCAGATGAACGCCGAGGGCGTCACCTTCCGCACCGGCGTGCTGGTAGGCAGCATGCCCGAGGGCAGCAAGGTCACGAACCTGGCGCAGCAGAGCATCGCGGCGGAGGAACTGCTGAAGGACTTCGACGCCGTGCTGCTCGCCGGCGGCGCCGAGCAGCCGCGCGACCTGCCGGCCCCGGGACGCGAGCTCGACGGCATCCACTTCGCGATGGAGTTCCTGCCGCAGCAGAACCGCGTGAACGCCGGCGACAAGGTCAAGAAGCAGATCTCCGCCGCGGGCAAGCACGTGATCGTGATCGGCGGCGGCGACACCGGCAGCGACTGCGTCGGCACCTCGAACCGCCACGGCGCGGCGAGCGTCACGCAGTTCGAGCTGCTGCCGATGCCGCCCGAGCAGGAGAACAAGGCGCTGACCTGGCCCTACTGGCCGTACAAGCTGCGCACCTCCTCGAGCCACCAGGAGGGCTGCGAGCGCGTGTTCGCGATCTCGACCAAGGAGTTCATCGGCGAGAAAGGCAAGGTCAAGGCGATCCGCACCGTCAACGTCGAGATGAAGGACGGCAAGTTCATCGAGATCGAGGGTTCGGAGCAGATGCTGAAGGCGGACCTCGTGCTGCTCGCGATGGGCTTCGTGAGCCCGGTCGGCACCGTGCTCGACGCCTTCGGCGTGGCGAAGGACCCGCGCGAGAACGCGCGCGC
>CAYXJM010000424.1:0-2921 GCA_964465455.1 uncultured Klebsiella sp. | reverse complement strand
ACCAGCTGCGGCGGCACCATGCCGAAGGTGGTGTCGAGCGCGCGCTGGTTGCGGATCAGCGTGGCCCACTTCAGGCTGCCCTCGTTGAAGCCCATGGTCACGAGGCGCGCGACGTCGGCGAGCGACACCGCCGACTCGACGCCCGGCACGTTCTGCATGACCCAGCCGAAGCGGTCGATCAGGGCGAGGTTCTCGTACAGGAAGCAGGTGTCGGGCCTGGTCTCGACCATCACGACGAGCACGTCCGAGCTCGTCGAGTAGTTGCGCGTGATGAAGTCGTTGTCGAGGTTGTAGCGCGAGTCGGGATGCAGCTCCGGCGCGCCGCGATCGAGGTCGCCGATCCGCATCTGCTGGCCGCCGACGATGCCGACGACGTAGCCGAGCGCCGCGATCGCGAGCGAGGCGGCCGCGAAGCGCGGCGTGGCGGCGAGGGAGAGCAGCCGCCAGTGCGGGGAATCGGCGGCCGCGCGCTCCGCGATGCGGCGCTGTCCGCGCGGCGAGACGCCCGCGTAGGACATGAGCACCGGCAGCAGCACCAGGTTGGTGAGGATGACGACGCCGACCCCGACGCTGGCCGCGATGCCGAGATCCTGGATCACCTCGATCTGGATCAGCATCATCGTGAGGAAGCCGACCGCGTCGGTCAGCAGCGCCGCCATGCCCGCGATGTAGAGGCCGCGGAAGCCGCGCTTCGCGGCCTCCAGCCGCGAGCGGCCGGCGACGGCCTCGACGCCGATCGCGTTGACCACCTGGATGCCGTGGCTCACGCCGATCGCGAAGATCAGGAAGGGGATCAGGATCGAGTAGGCGTTCAGGCCGTAGCCGAGCGTGGTGAGCAGTCCCATCTGCCAGATCACCGCCATGATCGAGCAGGCGATCGGCGCCACGGTCGAGGCCAGCGCGCGCGTGTAGAGGAACAACAGCAGGGAGGTGATCACGACGGTGATCACCGCGAACAGGAAGATCGCCGTCACCCCTTCGAGCAGGTCACCGACGATCTTGGCGAAGCCGACGATGTGGATCCGGATGGTGTCGTCCTGGAAGCGGTCGCGGATGCGCTGCTCGAGCTGCTGCGAGAAAGCCTGGTAGTCGAGCGGCCGGCCCGTGATCGGGTCCTTGTCGAAGATCGGCGCCTCGACGATGCTCGAGCGCATGTCGTTCGCCACCAGCCTCCCGACCTGGCCGGAGCGCATCAGGTTGTGGCGCAGCATCGCGAGACTGGCGGGCGAGCCGTCGTAGGTGTCGGGCATCACGACGCCGCCCTCGAAGCCGGACTCCGTGACCTCGGTCCAGCGCACGTTCGGCGTCCACAGCGATTTCAGCCGGTTGCGGTCGATGCCGTCGACGTAGAACAGCTCGTCGCTGACCTTGCGCAGCATCTCGAGGTAGTGCGGGTCGAAGATGTCGCCGCGCGCGTTCTCCACCGCGATCTGCACCGTGGTGCCGGAGGCACCGAGCTCCGCGATGTGGCGCATCATCGCCTGCACGAAGGGGTGCTTCATCGGGATCATCTTCTCGAAGCTCGCGTCGGGCCGCAGCTTCGCGGTCTGCCAGGCGAAGAAGGCTGTCAGCAGCAGGAACAGCGCCACCAGCACGGGGCGATGCCCGAACACGAGGCGCTCGATCACCCGCTCTTCCTGCCGCGCCAGGGGATCCAGCCCGTTCGCCACGTCAGGGTCCTCCCGCCGCCGGCGCCGGCGTGCCGTGCGTCGCGGCCGCGGCGTCATCGGACTCCCCGGCGGGAACGCGGACCGCCCCGCCCTGGCCGATCAGCACGAGGCCCCCGTCCGGGGCCTCGATCACGCCGGCGAGGTTGTCGCGCAACGCATCGCGGCTGCGGTCGGCGAGCGCGCCGGAATCGGCGCCGAGGCCCAGCACGGTGCCGACATTGCCCACGATCAGCACCTCGCCGCGCGCGACGGTGCCCCCGGCCAGCACCGATTCGGCGGGACTGTCGAGCCGCCGCCACGTATCGCCGAAATCCCGCGACAGCAACACGGTCCCCTGAAGGCCGAACGCGCACACGGTGTCGCCCGGCGGCAGCGCGAGCGCGCCGAACAGCGTGCCGGGGTAACCCGCGGCGAGCGCCTCCCAGCTGGCGCCGCCGTCGCGCGAGCGGTACATCGAGCCCGCCTCGCCGACGATCAGGAGCCGGCCCGCGCCGCCGGCGGCGATCGCGTAGTAGTGCAGGCCGTCGGGATTGCCGATGTGCGCGGCGTCCCAGATCCAGCTGCGACCGCCGTCAGTGGTGTACAGGTAGCTGCCGTAGGCGCCTACCGCGATGCCGTTCTCCGCGTCCGCGAACCAGACGTCGAACAGCGGCGGCGCGTACACCGGCTGGCCGGCGCGGTCCTCTTCCGCGGCGAGCGCGTCCTGCGCATCGGCATCCCCCGGCGCGGCCGCCGCGGCGCGGCGCGCGGCGTCGAGGCGCTCGCGATCGATGAGCTGCTGCGCGGCAATGCCGTCGCGTTGCAGCTGCCAGTTCTCGCCGCCGTCGGCACTCGCGACGATCATGCCGTCGTGCCCGACGGCCCAGCCGCGCCGGGCGTCGGTGAACCACACCGCGGTCAGCATCACGTCGACGGGCACCCGCGCCTGCGTCCAGGTCCGGCCGGAGTCGTCCGAATACAGCACGTGGCCGCGCTCGCCGACCGCGACCAGCCGGTCGCCGGCGCGCGCGATGTCCACCAGCAGCCCGTGCGATGCGCGCAGCGCCATCAGCGCGGGCTGCGGCGCCGCCAGCGCGTGGCACGGGCTGCCCGCGAGCGCCATCAGAACGGCGCACAGCAGCGGCAAGGTCGCGCGGCAGCAGCCGAGGGCGGTGAGGAATCGATGCATCCCGATCCTGTGGTGTTATCCGGGAGTCCGGCGGGGGGATCCTATGCACCTCGCCCGCAACGGCTCATGATATGCATCAATCC
>CAYXJM010000423.1:0-2927 GCA_964465455.1 uncultured Klebsiella sp. | reverse complement strand
GGAACGTGGTGCTCGTCGGCCCCATGGGGGCCGGCAAGAGCACCATCGGCCGCGCCCTGGCCGACGAGCTGGGCGCGGCTTTCGTCGATACCGATACCCTGATCGAGGAACGCTCCGGCGCGAGCATCGCGTGGATCTTCGACGTCGAGGGCGAGGAGGGCTTCCGCGACCGCGAAACGGCCACGATCCGCGAGCTCGCGGGCAGCCGCGGCGCGGTCGTCGCGACCGGCGGCGGCGCGGTGCTGCGCGAGGAGAACCGCCGCCTGCTGCGCGCGATGGGCGCGGTGGTCTACCTGGAGACCTCGGTGAAGCAGCAGCTCGCGCGCACGCGGCGCGACCGCAAGCGCCCGCTGCTGCGCACGGGCGATCGCGAGAAGGTGCTCGCCGATCTGCTCGCCGTGCGCGACCCGCTCTACCGCGAGGTCGCGGACCTCGTCGTGCGCACCGACGGGCGCGGCGCGCGCGGCGTCGTGCTGGACATCCTCGCGTTCCTGCGCCGCGGCTGAGCGCGCCGCGGGCGCCGGCCGTCTGGTGGGCCGGCGCATTCGCCGTTAAGCTTCCCGCTGGGAGCGCGCCGGGCGGCGGCTCCGCCCAACCGCTGCCAGAAGTGCCCATGCCTGCCGAAACTCTCCACGTCGAGCTCGCCGAGCGCAGCTACCCGATCTACATCGGCTCCGGCCTTCTCGGCGACGCGGAGCTGCTGCTGCGCCACGTGCCGCGCGGCCGCGTCGCCGTGGTGAGCAACACCACGGTCGCGCCGCTCTACCTCGAGCCCGTGCGCGCGGCGCTGGGCGAGCGGCTCGCGGTGGTCAAGATCCTGCCCGACGGCGAGCAGTACAAGACGCTCGAGACGCTCGCGTCCATCTACGACGCGCTGCTCGATGCCCGGTGCGACCGCCACACCACGGTGCTGGCGCTCGGCGGCGGGGTGGTCGGGGACATGGCGGGCTTCGCGGCGGCGACCTACCAGCGCGGCGTGCCCTTCCTGCAGGTGCCCACCACGCTGCTGGCGCAGGTCGACTCCTCGGTAGGTGGCAAGACCGGCGTGAACCACCCGCGCGGCAAGAACATGATCGGCGCGTTCCACCAGCCCTGCTGCGTGATCGCCGACACCGACACGCTCGCCACGCTCCCCCCGCGCGAGTACGCCGCGGGCCTCGCGGAAGTCATCAAGTACGGCCTGATCGGCGACCGCCCCTTCCTCGACTGGCTGCGCGCCAACGTCGAGGCGCTCGGCCGGCGCGAGAGCGCGGCGCTGACCGAGGCGATCCGCCGCTCCTGCGCCAACAAGGCGCGCGTCGTGGCCGCCGACGAGCGCGAGGAGGGCCTGCGCGCGCTGCTCAACTTCGGCCACACCTTCGCCCACGCGATCGAGACCGCCACCGGCTACGCGCGCTTCCTGCACGGCGAGGCCGTGGCGATCGGCATGGTCATGGCGGCGGAGCTCTCGGCGCGCATGGGCTGGCTGGCGGCCTCCGACGTGCGGATGGTGCGCGAGCTGCTGCTGGCCGCGCACCTGCCGGTGGAGCCGCCCGCCGGGCTCGACGAGGCGCAGTTCCTCGCGCTGATGGCCGCCGACAAGAAGGTCGCCGCCGGCAAGCTCCGGCTGGTGCTGCTGCGCGCGCCGGGCGACGCCACCGTCACCGCGGATTTCCCGTTCGAGCTGCTGCGCGGGCTGCTCGCCGATTTCCTGCACCGGCCCGCGGCCTGAGCGCACGGATGTCGCAGGAAGACTGGTACCTGCACTACGGGCTCGAGCGCGATCCCTTCGCCGAGGGCGGGGTGCAGGGATTGTTCTATCCCGGCGGCGCGCGCCAGGAGAGCGTCGAGCAGCTGCAGCACCTCGCGCGCTTCGGCGACTGCGTGCTGCTGGTCACCGGGGCGCCCGGCGCCGGCAAGTCGGCGACGCTCGCGCAGTTCGTCGCGCAGTGCGCCGCCGACACGCGCTGCGCGGTGGTCGAGGTGGCGCTGCTCGACGGTCCCGAGCAGATCCTGCGGCGCATCCTCGCCGGCTTCGGCATCGCCGCCGAGGGCAGCGCCGACCTCGCGCACGACCTGCAGCGCCTCGAGCGCTTCTGCGCCGCGTGCCACGACGAAGGGTCGCTGAGCTGGCTCGTGTTCGACGACGCGCAGCACCTGCACGCGGACGCGCTCGGCCTGCTCGCGCCGCTCCTCGAGCGCACGGGCGGACGGCTGCGCCTGCTGTTCTTCGCCGAGCCGGGCTGGGAAGCGGTGCTGCGGGAGGCTCTGCCCGCCGCCGTGGTGCACGTGGTCGCGCTGCCCGCATTCGATCGCGAGGAAACCCTCGCGTACATCCACTACCGCATGAAGACCGCGGGGCTCGAGGCCGAGCCCCCGCTCAACGAGTCCGAGCTCGAGCACATCCGGCTGTGGTCGGAGGGCCTGCCGGGGCGCATCAACGGCCACGCCCGCCAGGCGCTGGTCGACGCGCTGGGGGTGGTGCAACGCCCGCTGTCGACGCTGCCGGTGTGGCACTTCGGCGTGGTGGCCGTCACGCTGCTGGCGCTGCTGCTGCTCTACGTGTGGAGCGCCTTCGACGACGACGGCGATCAGGCGGTGCCGCGCCCCGGGCCGGTCGCGGGCGCCGTCGCGCCGCCGGAGCCGGTGATCGTCGCCGAGGAGCCGGCACCGCAGGCGGGCGGCGGGGCGGACGTCACGCGGGCCGAGCCCGAGCCGGTGGAGGCCGATGTCGCGGAAGAAGCATCGGTGTCGGGACCTTCCGCGCCGGGACCTTCCGTGCAGGAGCCGCCCGCACACGAACCGGCCGCGCCGGAGGCACCCGCCGCTTCCGCTGCCGCAGCGCCCGCGGTCGCCGCTGCGGCGACGCCGGAGGTGCCGCCGCTGCCTGCACCCGAGCACGCGGCTCCGCCTGCGGCGGCGCCCCGCGCGCCGGTGCCGCCCGCATC
>CAYXJM010000422.1:1237-2944 GCA_964465455.1 uncultured Klebsiella sp. | reverse complement strand
ATCCACCGGCAGTTTCGCGAAGCGCGGATCATCGACGGCGCGCAGTTCCAGCAGTGAATGGTCCTCGGGCGTCGCCGGCATCTCGAACTGCGGCAGGTCCAGCGTCCGCGCGTCGAGGCGGTGCATCGCCGCCATGATCTCCATGAAGTGCAGCATCACGTCGTGCTGTTCCGCGCGCGGGGCCTCGTGCAGCCCGGCGCGGCCGGGCTCGAAGCTCTGTATCGCCACGCAGTGCCCATCGTGCCAGCCGTGGATGCGCTGCACGGGAATGTCGGGATGGTCGGCGAGGCGGCGGATCAGTGCCGTCTCGCGCGCGAGGTTGCGCGGATAGGGGCGGCCGGCGGCGAGCTCGCGGTCGATGCGCAGGAACACCGGGCGCACGGAGCCGTCGCCGTGCGCGATGTCGGCGCGCCAGGCCTCGCGGCGCACCACCATGCGCTCGAGCGCGACGACGCGCCCGTCGAGCTGCTGCTCGACCCAGCGCAGCGCCGCGCGCGGAAATTCCGCGCTTTCGTCTCTCGTCGTCGTCACCATGTTGCTCGACCTGTCCTGTGTGCGCCGGGGCGCGTAGGTCCGGATTCAGCCGGACGTTGATTTGCGGATGTCGCCGTCCGGTTGAAACCGGACCTACGCCTGATGATGATCGTGCAGCACGCGCGCCACGCAGGCCGTGAGCCTGCGCGCGAACGGGATGTGCAGGAACTCGTTCGGGCCGTGCGCGTTCGATTGCGGTCCCAGCACGCCCGTGATCATGAACTGCGCTTCCGGGAACGCGGCGCCGAGCATGCCCATGAACGGAATGCTGCCGCCTTCGCCCATGCACATGAACGGCTTGCGGTAGCAGGCCTGCGAGGCGGCCTCGAGCGAGCGCGCGAGCCACGGCGCGAGGGCGGGCGCGTTCCAGCCGCTGGCGGCGCTGGCGGAAAAGCTCACGTGCGCGCCGCAGGGCGGGTCGTGTTCCAGCGCACGCTGCACCGCCTGCAGCGCGGCCGCGGCATCGGCGGTGGGCGGCAGGCGGATGCTGAGCGCGAGGGTGGTGCCGGGACGCAGCACGTTGCCCGCGTTCGCCGGCGCCGGCAGCCCCTCGGCGCCGATCACCGACAGCGTCGGCCGCCAGGTGCGGTTCAGGATGCGCTCGGCGTTGTCCTCGCCCATCGGCCGCGTGCCCGGCAGGAAGGGCAGGTCCTGCCACACCGCGTCGCCGAGCGCCGCCGCGACGTGGCGCACCTCGTCGAGGCGCTCGGCAGGGACCTCGACGTGCAGTTCGGGCAGCAGCAGGCGCCCGCTGGCGGCGTCCTCGATGCGCGCCAGCAACTGGCGCAGCACGCGGAAGCTCGACGGCGCCACGCCCGAGGCGGTCCCCGAGTGCACGCCCTCGCGCAGCACGTCGGCGCGCAGCCGTCCGTTGATCATCCCGCGCAGCGACACGGTCAGCCACAGCTGTTCGTAGTTGCCGGCGCCGGAATCGAGGCACACGACCAGCGAGGGCGTGCCGATGCGGTGGCGCAGGTGCTCGATGTAGGCGGGCAGGTCCGGGCTGCCGGATTCCTCGCCGGCCTCGATCAGCACCACGCAGCGCGCGTGCGGCAGGCCCTGTGCCTGCAGCGCGAGGACCGCCGCGAGCGAGGCGTAGGCCGAATAGCCGTCGTCGGCGCCGCCGCGGCCGTAGAGCCTGTCGCCGCGGATCACCGGCGTCCATGGCCCGAG
>CAYXJM010000422.1:0-1137 GCA_964465455.1 uncultured Klebsiella sp. | reverse complement strand
TGCGGCGACTCGTTGGGTATGCGGATGTAATCGGCCAGCGACGGCACGATGGAATCCATCCACAGCCCGTCGATGAATGCCTGTGCTGCCTGCATGTCCACGGTGGTCCCTCGGCGTCGCGCGACGGGGGTTCATCGTCCCCGAAGGCGGGGGGCCTTGCCAAGCCT
The DNA here is from genome assembly GCA_964465455.1 of uncultured Klebsiella sp. Classification (GTDB taxonomy): domain Bacteria; phylum Pseudomonadota; class Gammaproteobacteria; order Pseudomonadales; family UBA5518; genus UBA5518. The sequence goes on along the minus strand of CAYXJM010000422.1, from coordinate 970 downwards.
GCCCGGCGCGGACGCACCGGCAGGACGCACGGGTTGCAATTAACATAAGCATGCTTATAATGAGCATGTCACTGAATCGGCTGTCCCGACCATGCGCCAACCCCACGATCCGCACCGCAGCGTCAACATCGTGATCAAGGAGATCTCGCGGCTGTTCACGCGCAACTTCGAGGCGCGCGTGCGGGGCCACGGCCTGACCCAGACGCAGTGGCAGGCGCTCGCGGCGCTGTCGCGTCGCGAAGGCATCAAGCAGGCGGAGCTGGCCGAGCTGCTGCAGGTCCAGCCCATTTCGCTCGCTCGCCTCATCGATCGCATGGAGGCGGCCGGGTGGGTCGAGCGCCGCCCGGCGCCGAACGACCGGCGCGCGGTCCAGCTGTACCTGACGCCCAAGGTCGAGCCGATCGTGGACGACATGATGCATGCCGGTTCGCTGACGCGCGAAGAGGCACTCGCCGATTTCGATCCCCAAGAGCGCGAGCAGCTCCTGACGATGCTGCTGCGCGTGAAAGCCAATCTCTCCGGGGAGCCTGCGCCCGCCGCGGCGCCCGCCTCGCCGGACGACGGACACGCAGTACATGAACGCCGAAGTCGCCCGCAAGCTTCCCGAAGCGCCCGCTGAGCCGCGCACCGGCGCGCTGCAACCGGTGGGGGCGCCCGCGGTCGCCGCGCCGGTTGCCGATGCCGGCTCTGCCGCGGCGAGCGCGGCCGGGCAGCTCGGCGATGCGGCTCCGGTGGAGCCGCGTTCGCGCCGTTCGCACGTGCGCCGCCGGCTGCTCCTCGCCGGACCACTCGCCGTGGCGCTGGCGGGACTGCTGCTGTGGTTCAGCACCGGCCGCTACGCCGGCACCGAGGACGCCTACGTGAAGGCCGACAAGGTCACGGTGAGCGCGCAGGTCTCCGGCGCGATCGCCGCGGTCGCCGTGCGCGAGAACCAGCGCGTGGGCGCCGGCGACGAGCTGTTCCGCATCGA
>CAYXJM010000421.1:1167-2946 GCA_964465455.1 uncultured Klebsiella sp. | reverse complement strand
GTCGCCAGGGGCGTCACCGGCATGATGGGCAATTCCGGCCAGACCTGCAGCGCGACTTCGCGCATGCTCGTGCCGCGATCCCGCATGAACGAAGCCATCGCCGTGGCGCGCGAGGCCGCTGCCAGCGTGACCGTGGGCGATCCCAACGGCGATTTCGCCATGGGGCCGGTGGTCTCCAAGGCGCAGTACGCGTCGATACAGGGCTACATCCAGAAGGGCATCGAGGAGGGCGCGACGCTCGTCGCCGGCGGGCCCGGACGGCCGGAAGGGCTGACGAAGGGCTTCTACGTGAAGCCGACCGTCTTCGCCAACGTCACCAACGACATGACCATCGCGCGCGAGGAGATCTTCGGGCCGGTGCTCGTGATCATCGGCTACGACGACGTCGAACACGCCATCGCGATCGCCAATGACTCGGATTTCGGGCTCGCGGGCAATGTCTCGGGCGCGGACCTCGAGCAGGCCCGTGCCGTGGCCCGCCGGATCCGCGCCGGCTGGGTCTCGATCAACGACGGCTTCGATTTCAACGCGCCGTTCGGCGGCTACAAGAAGAGCGGCAACGGGCGCGAGTGGGGCGAGTTCGGTTTCCACGAGTACCTGGAGATCAAGGGCATCCTCGGCTACTCGCCTGCCGGCTAGGCAGGCCTCCGGCGCGGCGCGGAGGGCGGGCGGTTGCCGCGCCGCGCGCCGCGGGGGCATTGTCCTGCGTGGACGAATCGGCTAGGATCGCGCCCGGAACTAATCAACAACGATGTTGAATTGTGTCGGCGCGGCCACCGGAATCCCCGGTGTGCGGCTGTCGGGCGTGCAACAGAAGAAACCACCGGAGGGGTAACAGTCCATGGCAGCAAGAAAACTGGCAGAACCGGGGCAACGCCTCACGCTCGATCGCCGCGCAGGCCCGCACCTGCGCTGGACGGCCCTCGCACTGGCCGTCGCCTCGGGCGGTATCGCGCCGCAGGTGTCCGCCCAGGAGAGCGGAAGGCACATGGGCGAGCTGGAGGAAGTCCTCGTGACCGCGCGGCGGCGCGAAGAGAGCCTGCAGGACGTGCCGATCGCGATCACCGCGTTGAGCGGCGACTTCCTGCGCGAACAGAACGTCACCGAGCTGGCGGATCTCGCGATCCGCGTGCCCGCGATGGGCGTGTCCACGGGCGGGACCAGCACCAACGTGCCGATCGTGGTGCTGCGCGGCCAGCGGCCCTCGGAAGTGACCATGACCGTGGACCCCGCCGTGCCGCTGTATTTCGCCGAAGTCGTGCTGACACCGACGCAGGGCACGAACCTCGCGATGTACGACCTCGCGAACGTGCAGGTGCTGAAGGGTCCGCAGGGCACGCTGTTCGGCCGCAACAGCACCGGCGGCGCGATGCTGCTGACGCCGCAGCGCCCCGGCGACGAATTCGGCGGCTACGCCGAAGCGCGGCTCGGTGACTACAACCTCTACCACTTCGAGGGCGCCGTGGACCTCCCGGCGACCGATACGTTCAAGGTCCGCCTTGCGGGGCGCAGCCTCGACCGCGACGGCTACCAGAGCAACGTGGCCGACAACGAACTTCGCGGGGACGACAAGTTCTGGGACGAGAACTCCTACGGCGTGCGCCTGACGGCGAGCTTCACGCCCACCGAGGGCTTCCAGAACCTCACGACGATCGCCTACGACGAGAACGACATGCTCGCGCGCGTGTCCACGCCCCAGGTGTTCAACTCCCAGGCCGGCCTCGGGCAGCTGATCAACGTCGTGCACAACGGCCGGCTCGGCGGCGCCTTCGGCACTCC
>CAYXJM010000421.1:0-1067 GCA_964465455.1 uncultured Klebsiella sp. | reverse complement strand
ACCTCGCTCACCGCCGCGGTGACCAACCACCCGCCGATGGCGCACACGGAGGCCGAGCAGTACTCCGACGAGCTCCAGCTCCTCGGCACCGCGTTCGACGACCGGCTGGAGTGGATCGTCGGCGCCTTCTGGATGCGCATGGAAGGCTCGCAGACCTTCCCGCAGCAGAACATCGGCGCGAATCCCGCGTGGCCCGCGGGGCCGGCGCCCGCCGGCATTCCCGCGTTCCTGTGGCAGGTCGCGCAGACCGGCTGGTACCAGGATTCGCCGGCCGGGGACGTCGAGAACGAAGCCTGGGCGCTGTTCGGCGAGGGCACCTACACCTTCAGCGACCAGTGGTCGCTGACCCTCGGTGCGCGGCAGAGCTGGGACCAGCGTGAACTCACCGCGAAGAACTTCGGCTTCGACCAGAACACCTCGAAGTACGAGTGCCAGATGCGCGACCAGAGCGGCGTGCGCCTGCCCTACGACGCGTGCGCGCGCACGGTGGACGAGGACTTCGACCGGGCGACCTGGCGCGCGGCGCTCAACTACACGCCGACCGAGAACATGCTGGTCTACGGCAGCGTGGCGACGGGCTACCGCACCGGCGGCTTCAACGGGCGCGGCACCAACAACTTCACGCTGCAGCCCTTCGACGAGGAGACCGTGATCAACTACGAGCTCGGTCACAAGACCGACTGGGAGCTCGGCAATTTCGCCGCCATGCGCACCAACCTGGCGATCTACCTGCAGAAGTACGACGACATCCAGAAGACCGTGTCGGGTAACAACCCGGAAACCGGGGCATTCGAGACCTTCGTCGTCAATGCCGCCGAGGCGGAGATCAAGGGCGTGGATTTCGACGTGCTGATCGCGCCGACCGACTCGCTGAACATCTCGATCGCCTACGCCTACGTGGACACCGAGTACAAGGACTGGGACCGCGAGGTCGTGAATCCCGCGTTCGGCAAGATCCCCGGCGAACCGGCCACCATCACCATCGACTACACCGAATCGCCCTTCGTCTACATCGCGGAGCACTCGGTGACGGGTTCGGTCAAGTACACGCTGCCGCTCGACGCCTC
>CAYXJM010000420.1:0-2947 GCA_964465455.1 uncultured Klebsiella sp. | reverse complement strand
TCGACTTCGGACCGGAGGTCATCAACCAGACCGGGCAGTTCATCAACGAGCGCACCGTCGGCGTCGATTTGAGCCTCGATCTCTGACGGCCCGCGCAGGCCCCGGGGCCCGGAGGCGGCCGCGCCGTCTCCGGGCCTTTTTCGTTCCGCCGCCGCCTGCCGCGCGCGGCGCGGGCTATTGCGCCAGCGGCTCCATCTCGGCGAGCAGGGGCCCGAAGAGCACGCGGAAGAACTCCGGGTCCGCGTACATCCGCTCGCCGCGCAGCGCCGTCTCGCCGTAGGGAAACACCGTCAGCGTGCGGAAGTCGCGGCGGCTGCCGTCGGCGTAGGCGACCGTCACCGTGAACTCCATCGTCAGCGTGGTGTCACCGGCCGCGTGAGCGTGCATGGTGTGCGCGACGATCCGCTTGCTCGCGACGGCGAAGAAGTACTCGTAGTAGCGGCGGATCCGCTCGCTCCCCGAGAGCCGCAGCCCGCAGGGGTAGAGCTCGAAACAGGCGTCGCGCTCGAACGTGGCGAGCGTCGCCTCGATGTCGCCGCGCTCCTCCGCCCGCGCGTGGGCGAAAGCCAGCTCGGCCAGGCGGCCGGTTGACGCGGTCGGGCCACCGTGCCGGTCGTTGTCGCTCATGCGCAGGTCCTCCGTTCGCGAGCCGTGGCGGGTTGTTCATCCGTTTACATGATGCCGCGGCGCGCGTGCCGCCGCTACGCTGGCGGCACGATAAAGGTAGCCTCCGGAGCCGCGTCGCATGACACTGTCGCAGGGAACTTTCGCCCGCGTGGCCTTCGATTTCCGCGGGGCCGAAGTGCTGGTGACCGGTGGCACCAAGGGCATCGGACGCGCGATCGCGTCGGCGTTTCTCGCCGCCGGCGCCGGGGTCACGATAACCGGCACCGCCGCCGAGCCGTCGGCCTACGACGATCTGGCGGACGGGGCCCGCTACCGCCAGCTCAGGCTCACCGAGCGCGACGACATCGCGCGACTGGCGCGCGATTTCCCGCGCCTCGACGTGCTGGTCAACAACGCGGGGGGCACCGGCGGGGCGAGCACGCCCTACGACTTCGACACCGCGCTCGGCGTGAACCTCGGCGCGGTCTACCACCTCACCGCCGCGCTCGCCGGCACGCTGGCGGCGAGTCCGCTCGAGGGCGGGGCCGCGGTGGTCAACCTCGCCTCGGAGATGTCGCTCTTCGCGAGCCCCTATTTCGCCGGGTACGGCGCCGCCAAGGCCGGCGTGGTGCAGCTCACGCGCACCTTCTGCGCGCAGTTCGCGCCGCGGGTGCGCGTCAACGCCGTGCTGCCCGGATCTGTTCCCACCCCGATGACCAGCGCCTTCGCCGAGGATCCCGGCGTGCAGGCGATGGTCAGCAACGCCACGCCGCTCGGGCGCTGGGGCAGGCCGGAGGAGATCGCGGCGGCCGTGCTCTTCCTGAGCAGCCCGGCGGCGAGCTTCGTGTCCGGCCACACGCTGGTGGTCGACGGCGGCTATTCGATCCTGAAATGACACACGCAAGGGACATCGCGATGCAGAGATTCGACAACAAGGTTTGCCTGGTCACGGGTGCGGCCTCGGGCATCGGGCGCGCGACCGCGCTGCGCCTCGCCGCCGAAGGCGGCACCATCGTCGCGGCCGACATCAACGAACCCGGCCTGCAGAGCCTCGCGGTCGAACTGGCCGGGAAGGGCGCCGCCTGCACGGTGATTCCCTACAACGCGCTCGAGGAGGCGTCGAACCGCGCGCTGGTGCATCGCGCGGTCGAGCAGTGCGGACGCCTCGACGTGCTGTGCAACATCGCCGGCGCCTGCCGCGCCGATCATTTCACGGACATCGTGCTGGCCGACTGGGACCGCATGTTCGCGATCAACGTCACCAGCCTGGTGGCGATCTGCCAGGAGGCGCTGCCGCACCTGTGCGCGACGCGCGGCAACATCGTGAACATGTCCTCGGCCTCGGCGCTGTGCGGCGCGGCGTACTGGAGCGCCTACGCGGCCTCGAAGGCCGCCGTTGCCTCGCTCAGCAAATGTCTCGCGGTGGAGTTCTCGGGCAAGGGGGTGCGCGTCAATGCGGTCTGCCCCGGCGGGGTGAACACCACGCTCGCGACGACCTACAGCGTGCCGCCCGACGTGGACGCGACACTGGTGCAGCGCCTGTTCCCGCTGCTCCCGGCGGCGGAACCGGAGGAGATCGCCGCCTGCGTCGCGTATCTCGCCTCCGACGAGGCGCGCTACGTCACCGGCGTGGCCTTCAACATCGACGGCGGACAGATGACCTGAGGCGACGGAGCGACACGCGCATGAGCGATTATGCACACCTGCTGTCACCGGGCCGCATCGGCGGCATGGAGCTGCGCAACCGCATCTTCATGACGCCGATGGGTTCGAACACCGCCGACGACGAGGGCTACTGCGGCGAACGGCTGCGCCAGTACTACGGCGCGCGCGCCGAGGGCGGCGCGGCGCTGCTGATCATGGGCTCGGTCGCGATCAGCTGGCCGATCGGATCGGCGAACTGGCGCCAGGTGGCGATCTCGGACGACCGCTTCATCCCGGGCCTGAAGTCCGTCGCCGACGTCGTGCACGGCCACGGCGCGAAGCTCGCCGTGCAGTTGCAGCACGCGGGCCTCACCGCGATGAACGACATCCGCGACGGCAGGCCGATGCTGACGCCATCGATCCCGAGCGACAAGGAGGGCGACATGGGGCCCTACCTGTTCCCGGACGAAGTCGCCGCGATGTCGACGCCCTACGCAAACCCGCACGCGAAAGTGGGCTATCAGGTGGCGACGGAGGAAGACATCGCCTGGCTGATCGGCCAGTTCGCCGACGCGGCCGATCGCGCGCAACGCGCCGGCATCGATGCCGTCGAGCTGCACGCGGGCCACGGCTACGTGATCCACAGCTTCCTGAACCCCTCGGTGAACCAGCGCAGCGATCGCTGGGGCGGCTCGCT
>CAYXJM010000419.1:0-2953 GCA_964465455.1 uncultured Klebsiella sp. | reverse complement strand
GGCCAGTACCGCTGGCGCGACAGCGACCTGCCGTCGCGCATCGCCTCGCGCGCCGCGAAGGCGGCCTTCAGCACCTACTTCCGCGTGCCGCCGCGCGAGTTCGTTTTCCTGAACCGCAAGCTGATCGGGGTCTACACCTTCATCGCGGTGCTCGGCGCGGAGTTCAACGGCGCCGACATCATCGAGAAATACCTATGAGCGCAGCGCCTCGCGCAGCCGCTCGAGCTGCGCGACGACGAGCGCGCGATTGCGCGGTCCCATGCGGATCAGCAGCTTCTGCGACTCCGGCAGCGACTCGAGCGCCGGGTCGGCATACTTGTAGAAGACCGCGGGCTGCTTCAGTTCGAGCTCGCCCGCCGGGACCGGCGCGGCCAGCATGAGGTCGATCCCGCCGAGGATGGCCTCGCGCACGGGCACATCATTGTTGCCGAGCTCCACCCAGGCCTGCTGCAGCAGCGGTTCGTAGCGCCGGTACCAGCGCGCCAGCGCCGCGGTGTCGAGCTCCGCGCACGCCGCGACCACCGTGTCGTAGCGCGCGTGGTTCGCGGCGTCGAGGAACATCCGCCCGTCGCGTTCCGCCACGATCAGCTTGCCCGGCATCGCGGGCAGCGGCAGCTTGTCGCGCACCAGCCTGCCGCGGGAGAACCCGTCGGCGAGCGCGGCGGCGCGCGCCAGCAGGTTGTCCGGGGCGAGGCCCGGCTGCAGCGCGGCCGGCAGGATGTCGGCGAGCGTGCTGCGCACCTCGGCGTCGCTCTCGGCGAGGGCCGGCAGCGGCGGCTCCACGGGTGCGGCGGACGGCGGCGGCTCCAACGGTGCTGCCGGCGCGGCTGGCCCGGCGGCCGGCGCCGTCGCGGGTGCCGCGGTGGAAGCCGGGGGCGTGCCGCCGGCGGGCAGCGCGACCTGGCTCATGCCGGGCACCGGGGTGGCGCGCAGCAGTTCGCGCACGGCCACCGCGGTGAGCACGACCAGCGCCAGCGCCAGCAGCGCGAACAGCGCCGGGCGCGCCATCCCGCGGCCGGGCTCGCGCGGCGCCGTGATCCGTTCGTCGTCTTCCGCGCGCATCGGCAGCCTCTCCGGGGAAGTCATCGGCGCGGCAGGCTAGCGCGGCGCGCCATGGCGATCAAGCGGGCGCGGCGCGGGCCTCGCCTGGACGTCGACGTGCTGCCAGGCGCGGCGCAGCTCGAATTCCACGCCGTGGGCCAGGTCGCGCAGCATGCGCTGCGAGGCCCCCGCGGCGGTGGCGCCGGCCAGTGCGCGCAGCTGCCGCTCGACGCGGCGCACCAGCCAGAACAGTTCGTGCGCGGTGCGCCGGATCTCCGCCAGCCCGGCCTCGCCGCTGTCGGCGTCGATGCTCGCGCCGAGCGCGGCCGCGAAGGCTTCGACGCCCAGCCCCGAGGCGTCGCTCACCTGCTCGAACTGTGCCACCAGGCGCTCCACGCTGGCGGGCAGCGGCGCCGCGGGGAACTGGCCGAGCAGCGCGCGCAGCGTCGCGAAGCTGCCGCGCAGCGCGATGAGCGAGCGGTTGGTGTCGAGCAGCAGCTGTCGCTGCAGCCGCTGCGGCGCGCCCGCGGGCGCGGCCTCGCGCGCGGCGGCGAGCAGGCGCGCCGCCGCGCGGCAGTTCTGTTCGCCGAAGACGTGACGGTTGACGCTGAGATGCGGCTTGCAGTCCGCCAGCGTGCCGGTGTCGGCGCCGTCGAAGCGCAGCGCGTGGAGCATGTCGCAGAGCGCGAGGATCGGCGCCAGCGGATCGATGTCCCCGGCGCACGGGCCCGCCGGATAGCCGGTGCCGTCGGCGCGCTCGTGGTGCTCGCGGATCACGCGCGCCAGTCGTGACGGCGCCGCGGCCAGGCGTTCGGCGATGGCGGCGCCGATCGGCACGTGGCGCTGGATCGCCGGCCAGTCGTCGGGAGCGACGGCGTTGCCCGGGGCGGCGAGCGCCGGATCGACGTGCAGCAGCCCGAGGTCGTGCAGCAGGCCGGCCTGGAACAGCAGCCGCGCGTCGGTCGCGTCGAGACGCCGCTCGCCGGCGAGCAGCACGCCGAAGCAGGCGCTGAACAGCGCGCGCCGGAACACCGCGGGCAGGACCTCCTCGAGCACGCTCAGTTTCTGCAACAGGGCGGGGCCCAGCGCGGCCGATTCGCACAGCGCCTCGAGCCGCGGCGTGAACGCGGCGGCCGCCGCGATGCGGCGCAGGTCCGGCGCGGAGTCGAGCAGTTCGCGCATGCGCCCGGCCAGCGCGGCGGCGTCGAGGCAGCGCTGCATCGCCAGCGCCTCGTCGACGGGCCGGTTCAGGCGGTGACCGCGCATCCGCGCGAAGGCGAAGCGCCCGAGCGGCTCGCCGCGCGCGAGCAGGAGCACGCCGAACTCGTTGCGCACGTCCTCGCGCGCCAGCACCTTGCGGCGGCGCACGCCGATGTCCGCGAGGTGCTCGGCGTAGCGGTCGCAGTCGCAGACCGAGAACCCGGCGCGCGGTGTGTCGCCGGCGCGCTCGCTCAAGCCGCTTTGCCCAGCGCGCGCTGGTAGGCGCGTACCGTCGCGGCGATGCCGAGGCGCAGGGCGTCGACCGTGAAGGCGTGGCCGATCGACACCTCCTGCAGGCCGGGCACCGCGGCGGCGTAGGCCGGCAGGTTCAGCAGGTTGAGGTCGTGGCCGGCATTGACGCCGAGGCCGAGATCGAGCGCGGCGCGCGCCGCCTCGACGTGCGGGCGCAGGATTGCGTCGCGATCGGCCCCGGCCGCGAAAGCCGCGGCGTAGGGGCCGGTGTAGAGCTCGACGCGGTCGGCGCCGCAGTCCGCCGCGAGACGGATCTGCGCGGGGTCGGGGTCCATGAACAGGCTGACGCGGATGCCGAGCGCGCGCAGCTCCCCGATCAGCGGGCGCAGGCGCGCGCCGTCGCGGGCGAGGTCGAAGCCGTGGTCCGAGGTGAGCTGCGCGTCGCTGTCGGGCACCAGCG
>CAYXJM010000418.1:0-2957 GCA_964465455.1 uncultured Klebsiella sp. | reverse complement strand
ACCTATTCGATGAAGGAAGAGGTGCCGGTGGGCGACTACCGCATCCCGCTGGGCGTGGCCAAGGTCAAGCGCGAAGGCACCGATGTCTCGCTGATCACCTACGGCTGGCAGGTCATGCAGTGCCTGAAGGCCGCGGAGGAACTGGCGAAGGAAGGCATCAATGCCGAGGTGCTCGACCTGCGCACCCTGTTGCCGCTGGACTACGACCGCATCCTCGCTTCCGTCGAGAAGACCGGCCGTGCGCTGGTGGTGCATGCAGCCACCGAATTCTGTGGCCTGGGCTCCGAGATCGCTGCCACCATCAACGAGGAGCTGTTCCGCAAGCTGAAGGCGCCCGCCTCCCGGTTCGGTGCCGCCTACGCGCCCATTGCCTACTCAAAAATCATCGAAACCGCGCAGATCCCGCATGCGGGCACCATCGCCGCGCGCGTTCGCGAACTTTTCAAATAGCAGTAAAGGGGACACGCATGTCGACCACACTGACCATACCCAAGCTTCAGATGTCCACCACCGAGGGCACCCTCACCGAGTGGCTGGTCGAAGACGGGGCCATGGTGCAAGCCGGACAGGCGATCTATGCACTGGAAACCGACAAGTCCGTCCAGGAGATCGAAGCGCCGGAATCGGGCAAGCTGATCCAGAAGGCGGCGGCGGGAGAAACCTACCCGGTAGGCACGGAGATCGGCGAGATCGTCGCCTGAGAGTGTCAACCGCCCGGCGTGAGACGCCGGGCGGTTGACAGCAACGAGCGCTGGTTGGCTGAGCTACGCTCTCAACCGTGACAGCCGCCAGCGGGCTGTGCCATCAACTCGTGCGCAGTCGATTGCGCAGGGAGCAAATGACATGATCGGCATGGACGGCAAATGCCCGTTTGAATTCAATTTCGACCCGGCCAGCTTCAAGGTCGGTGACACCGTGAGCTATCGCGTGCCCTCGCTAGGCGACTTCCCGTTTGCGGCGGTGATCAAGGCGGTGCACGAGGACCACATCGAGATCGCCGACTACAGCGAGCCGGACAAGTGGCTGCGCGCGACCCGCGAGAGCCGCCCGGTGGTATCCGACGCCGACGCACTGGGCTGATGCGCCGGCTGCCCCCGAGGCGGAGCAATCGCGCGCCGCCGGGGAGCAGGCGTGCGCGGCACGAAGGTCCTCGCATCGAGGTGACGCATGAGCGCAGGTGTTGCGGCAACGGGTGAAGGCATCCCGCGGATCGATACCGACCTCGGCGGCCGCGTGGCGATCGTCACCGGCGGCGGTGGCGGCATCGGGCGCGCAATCGCGCTGACGCTGGCGCAGGCGGGCGCCGACATCGTCGTCGCCGACATCGTGCCGGAGCGCTGCGACGAAGTCGCGGCGCGCGTGCGCGAGCTGGGTCGCGCGGCGCTGCCGGTGCCGACCGATGCGATGGACACCGCGCAGATCGCCGACATGGTCGCGCGCGCGGAGCAACACTTCGGACGCATCGACATCCTCGTCAACAACGCCGGCGGCGTGGGCGGCAGGCCCTTTCTCGAACAGTCGGAACGTTCGTGGCGACGCCACATCGATCTCAATCTCGTCTCGATGCTGGCCGCGACCTCGGCGGCGGCGCCCGTGATGATCCGCGGCGGTCGCGGCGGTGCGGTGGTCAACGTCAGCAGTATCGAGGCCTCGCGCGCGGCGCCGAACTACGCGGTGTACGCGGCCTGCAAGGCCGGCATGAACAGCTTCACGCGGACGATGGCGCTGGAACTGGCCGAGCACGGCATTCGCGTCAACGCGATTGCCCCCGACATGACGATCACGCCGGGCGTGCGCGGCAATGCGAGCGGTCCGGTCGACCCGGCGAGCTGGATCGAGCCCCCGCCCGAGGTCGCCGATGCGACGCGCCGGCGCATTCCGCTCGGGCGCGAAGGCGTCGACTTCGAGTGCGGCCAGGCAGCGCTGTTCCTGGTCTCGCCGATGAGCAGTTACATCACCGGCGTCATCCTGCCGGTGGACGGCGGCTGCCAGGCATCCTCGGGCTGGGTGCGACGGCGTTCGACGGGGCGCTGGTCCCTGACCGATGTGTGATCGCGCGGCGGCGAGGACCCGCTGCACCAAGGGCCCTCCCGTGATCATCCGCAGCGAGGCAAGCCGACCGTGAAGATAAACGTCACCCTGCCCTTCGACCAGATCGAGCCGCCCGGGGAGTTCCTCACGGTCGATGCGCTCGCCGAGGTTGCAAGAACGGTGGAGCAGGCCGGCTTCCACGCCGGCCTGGTGACCGACCACCCCTGCCCGACCGGGCGCTGGCTGGACACCGGAGGCCATCACGCGCAGTCGCCGTTCGTGGTGCTCGCGCTGGTGGCCGCGGCGACGACGAGGCTGCGGCTGCAGACCGGCATCCTGGTGCTGCCGTATCGCAATCCCTTCCTCGTGGCGCGCGACGTGGCGACGCTGGATCGCTTCTCCGGCGGGCGCGTGACGCTCGGCGTCGGCACCGGTTACCTGAAGGGCGAATACCGCGCGCTCGGCGTGGATTTCGACAGGCGCCACGAACTGACGGACGAATACCTGCGCGCGCTGAAGGCGGCGCTTGGCGGCGAGGAGTTCAGCTTCGAAGGCACGGGCTTCACCGCCTTCGGCAACCGCATCCTGCCAGGCCCCGTGCAGAAGCCGCACGTACCGCTGCTGGTCGGCGGCAACAGCCGCGGCGCCATTCGCCGCGCCGTCGCGCTCGGCGACGGGTGGAACCCGTTTTTCACGACCGCCGGCATCAGCACGGCGACAACGCGCACCGCCGGGATGACGGGCAGGGACGACCTGCAGGCGGGCATCGCCTACATGAAGGAGCAGTGCGAGAAATCCGGTCGCAGCGATCCGCCGCAGGTCGTGCTCGGCAGCATCGCAGCGCCGGGCGAGCGACGCACGCCCGCGATGATGATCGAGCGCATCGGGCAGTATCGCGAGCTCGGCGTGTCGGCTGTCGCGGTGTC
>CAYXJM010000417.1:0-2960 GCA_964465455.1 uncultured Klebsiella sp. | reverse complement strand
GCCCGGGCCCGCGGGCGTTCCGGCGCAGGCGCGGCTGCAGCCTGGGCACCCCGCCCTGCTCGCGGCCGGTTACCCGGAACCGATCGTGGAACTGAAGGGCGCTCGCGAGCGCGTGCTGCTGGCGTTCCGCGGCCTGGAACCCGCGGCGTCCCGTGGGTCCGGCTTCAGCCGGACACAGGGAATGTCCGAATGAATTCGGACCCACGGGACGCCGCATCTCTCGTAGGTCCGGCTTCAGCCGGACGAGACGTCCTGTTCTCCAGGAGAATCGCCGCATGTCTGGCGCCAGGATTCTGAATGCACTCGCCTACCAGGCCGGCTGGCTCGCCTGCGTGCTGGGCGGCAACGCGTGGGCGCTCTCCGCCGGCACGCTGCTGCTCGCGCTGCACTGGTGGCTCGTCGACCGCAGCGCGCGCGGCTGGGCCATGGTGGTGATCGCGGCGCTGCTCGGGCTCGCGATGGACCTCGGCTGGCAACGGCTCGGGCTGCTCCGCTTCGACGGCACCGTGGCGGGCGGCCTCCCGCCCTGGCTCGCGATGCTGTGGCTGCTGTTCGCCACCACGTTCGCGCACTCGCTGGCGTGGCTGCAGGCACGGCTCGCGCTCGCCGCGCTGCTGGGCGCCGTCTGCGGTCCGCTGAGCTACATCGCCGGCATCGCGCTGGGGGCCGCCGCCACGCGCTTCCCGCCGTGGCAGGTGGCGCTGGCGATGGCGCCGGCGTGGGCGCTGCTGCTGCCGCTGCTCCTCTACCTCGCGCGCGCGCCGCGCACCGTTTCCGCCGAGGTGTCGCCATGAACCGTCTCCTGCCCGCCGCGCTGCTGCTGGTCGCGACCGTCGCCGGCGTGCGCGCGCAGCCCGTCGCGCCGCACGTCGTCGAGGGCGTCGCGCTGAAGCTGCCGGGACGCAGCGAGGCCTACGTCGAGCGGCACACGATCGGCGCGCTGGAGCACCGCATCGAGTACCGCGCGCCCGACGGCACGCCGATCGCGCGGCTGGCGCTCGACTACCGCTGCAGCGACAGCGCGCCGGCCTTCGAGCAGCACGACCTGCGCAGCGGCGCGCGGATCGGGGCGCGCTGGCAGGATGGCGCGTACCTCCTGCAGCACGGCGACGAAACGCGCGCGCTCGCACCCTCGGCCACGCTCGTGGCGAGCTCGGGCTTCGACCGCTTCGTGCGCGAGAACTGGGACGCGCTCGCGGCGGGCCGCAGCCTCGAGCTCGACTTCGCGTTGCCGGCGCGACTGCAGACGCTGCGCCTGCGCATCGCGCGCGTCGAGGCGCCCGAGGCGCTGCCGGGCGCCGCGCTGTGGCTGCGGATCGTGGCGGCGCAGCCGCTGCTGCGCGCCTTCGTCGAGCCGATCGAGCTCGCCTACGGCGGCGACCGGGGCCTCCTGCTGTACCGCGGGCTGTCGAACCTGGCCGGCGCCGACGGCAAGGCGCAGAGCGTCGAGATCCGCTACCGCGCGCTGCCCGCCGCGGAGCCCGGCCCGGAGCGTGAAATTGCCGCAAACGCGCCGCAGACGGCTGAACCGGGCGCCGACGGCCGGCGTAGAACGGCCGACGCAACACACTGTCCCGGGGAAAGTTCATGAGCCGTGAAGTCGTACTGGACGAGACACTCGAGGTCGCACGCCCGCTGCACGAGGTGTTCGCCTACGTCTCGGAGTTCTCGCGCATCGACGAGTGGGATCCCGCGGTCGCGCGCGGCAGGCGGCTCACGCCGGGCGCGCCGGGGCTCGGCAGCGAGTACCGCATCGACATGAAGGCGGGCTTCTCGCTGCACTACCGCGTGATCGAGTGGGAGCCCGAGCGGCGCATGCTGATGACGGTGGACTCGCGCTTCTTCACCGCGCGCGAGGAGATCCTGTTCAGCGCCACCGCGCGCGGCGCGCGGGTGCGCTACATCGCGACCTTCAGCTTCCCTGCGCCGCTCGCGGCGCTCTCGCGCGCGTTCCCCGGCGTGATGGACCGCGTCGGCAAGAGCACCATGGCCGGGCTGCAACGCGCCCTCGAGGACAACTTCGAGCCGCCGTGCGAATCGGCCGCCACTGCGCTCGCCGACCGCCTGCTGCTCCCCGGGATGTGCCGCTTCACGCGCCTCGGCTACCGCGCGGCGCGCAAGCGCTGGAACCCGGTGTCGGCGTGGCTCGGCGGCCGCCACGCGCTGGTGACCGGCGCGACCTCCGGCATCGGCTTCGCCACCGCGCGCGAGCTCGCCGCGCTCGGCGCGCGCGTCACCCTCGTCGCCCGCGACCGCGCGAAGGCCGAGCTGACGGCGCGTGCCCTGCGCGAGCGGACCGGGAACCCGGACGTGCGGGTGGAGATCGCGGACCTCGCCCTGATGCGCGACGTGCACGCGCTCGCCGACCGCCTGCTCGCGGCCGGCGAGCCGCTCGACATCCTGGTGAACAATGCCGGCGCCCTGTTCAACCCGCGCCAGCTCACGGCCGAAGGCCTCGAGAAGAGCTTCGCGTTGCTGCTGCTCTCGCCCTTCGTCCTGACGGAACGCCTGCACCCGTTGCTCGCGAAGGCCGGCTCGGCACGGGTCGTGAACGTGCTCTCGGGCGGCATGTACTCGCAGCGCATCGACGTCGACGACCTGCAGAGCCGCAACGGCCGCTACTCGGGCTCTGCGGCCTACGCGCGCGCCAAGCGCGGCCTGATGATCCTGACCGAGGAGTGGGCGGCGAAGTGGGGCAAGGACGGCATCGTGGTGAACGCCATGCACCCGGGCTGGGCCGACACGCCGGGCGTCGAGAGCGCGCTGCCGGCCTTCTACCGCACGACGCGGGCGCTGCTGCGCAGCCCCGAGGAAGGCGCCGACACCGCGGTGTGGCTGGCCGCCGCGACCGAAGCGGGCAAGACCAGCGGCAAGTTCTGGCTCGACCGCGAGCCCCACCCCGCGCACGTGTTCCCGCACACCCGCGAGACGCCCGCCGAACGCGAGCGCCTGCTGGAGGC
>CAYXJM010000416.1:0-2963 GCA_964465455.1 uncultured Klebsiella sp. | reverse complement strand
TCTTGCCGATCGGCGTCTGGTCCACTTCGAGCACGCGCGTGAACGCCTCCCAGCCCTCGATGCCGGCGCAGGCCTGCCAGGCGCGCTTGCCGCCGCGCGCGAGGCGCGCGCGCAGGTTCGGCTCGATCACCTCGCGCATCAGCGTGCTCTTGCCGCTGCCGCTCACGCCGCTAAGGCACAGCAGCCGCCCCAGCGGCAGCGCGGCATCGAGCCCCGCGAGGTTGTGCAGCGTCGCGCCGCGCACGACGAGGCGCGGGTCGGTGGCGGTGACCGCGCGCCGCGCGCCGCGCAGCGGATGGCGCAGCGGCTCGCGCAGGAAACGCGCGGTCTCCGAGCGCGGCGAGGCCATCACCGCGGCGAGATCGCCGGCCGCGACCACCTCGCCGCCGAAGCGCCCGGCGCCGGGACCAAGGTCGACCACGAAGTCCGCGCGCCGTATCGTCTCCTCGTCGTGCTCGACCACCACCACCGTGTTGCCCTTGGCGCGCAGCTTGCCGAGCGTGTCGAGCAGCATCGTGTTGTCGCGCGGGTGCAGGCCGATGGTGGGTTCGTCGAGGATGTAGCACACCCCGCGCAGGTTGGACCCCAGCTGCGCGGCGAGGCGGATGCGCTGCGCCTCGCCCCCCGAGAGCGTGGGCGCAGAGCGCTCCAGCGCGAGGTAGCCGAGGCCCACCTCGCGCAGGAAACCGAGCCGCGAGCGCAGCTCGGGCAGGATGTCACGCGCGATCTCGCGCTCGCGGCCGTCGAGCTTCAGCGTCGCGAAGCAGCGCTCGGCCTCGTCGACCGTCATCGCGTTGTAGGCGGCAGGCCCGCGCCCCCACAGCCGCACCGCCAGCGCCTCCGGGCGCAGGCGCTGGCCGTGGCAGCTCGTGCAAGGCTGCTCCTGCCCCTGCCACCAGTCGTTCCAGAAGTGCTCCTCGCCGGTCTGCGCGGCGTCAAAGCCCTCCATGCGCAGGCCCGTGCCGAAGCACGAGGCGCACCAGCCGTGCGCGGAGTTGTACGAGAACAGCCGCGGGTCGAGCTCGGCGAAACTGCGCTCGCAGCGCGGGCAGGAACGGCGCGTCGAGTAGCCCTGCGGCGCGCGCGCGCGCGGGCCGCCGAGCGCGAGCACCTGCACCGTGCCATTGCCGGCCGCGAGCCCCGCGAGGATCGCTTCGCGCAGCGCGCGCTCATCGCGCGCCTTCACTTCGAGCTCGGCCACCGGCAGCTCGATCCAGTGCTCCTTGTAGCGGTCGAGCCGCGGCCACGGCTCGGTGGGCAGCATCACGCCGTCGACGCGCAGCTGCGCCTGGCCGCGCCTGGCGGCGGCCTTCGCGAGCTCCGTGTAGTAGCCCTTGCGCCCCGCGACCAGCGGCGCCAGCACCTGGACGCGGCGGCCGCGGAATTCGCGCAGCACGCGACCCACGATCACCTCGGGCGGCTGCGCGTCGATGGGGATGTCGCAGTCCGGGCAGTACTGCGTGCCGAGCTTCACGAACAGCAGGCGCAGGTAGTGGTGCACCTCGGTCATCGTCGCGACCGTGCTCTTGCGCCCGCCGCGACTGGTGCGCTGCTCGACCGCGACCGCCGGCGGAATGCCGCGGATCGAGTCGACGTCCGGGCGCACCGCCGGCTGCACGAACTGGCGCGCGTAGGCGTTCAGCGACTCGAGGTAGCGCCGCTGGCCCTCGGCGAACAGGATGTCGAAGGCCACCGTGCTCTTGCCGCTGCCGCTGATGCCGGTGATCACGGTGAACGCGTCGCGCGGGAGCGCGAGGTCGATGTCCTTCAGGTTGTGCTCGCGGGCGCGGTGGATCTCGATCGCCGCGCGGGGAGCCGTGCGCTTCGCCTGCCGGGCACGTCCGCGCGGCAGGCGTCCGCGCGCGGCGCGGTACTCGGCCAGCGCGACGCCGGTGTGGCAGCCCGTGGCCACGATCGCCTCCGGCGCGCCGCAGAAGACCAGCTCGCCCCCGGCCTCCCCGCCTTCCGGGCCGAGCTCGATCAGCCAGTCCGCGGCGTCTATCACGTCGAGGTTGTGCTCGATCACCAGCAGCGAATGCCCCGCCGCGAGCAGCTTGTCGAAGGCGCCGAGCAGGCGCGAGATATCCTCGAAGTGCAGTCCCGTGGTGGGCTCGTCGAACACGAACAGCGATCCCTTCGCGCCGCGGCGCCGGGCGCCGGCCTCGGCGAGGTGGCCGGCGAGCTTCAGGCGCTGCGCCTCGCCGCCCGAGAGCGTGGGCACCGGCTGGCCGAGCGCGAGGTAGTCGAGCCCCACGTCGACCAGCGGCTGCAGGCTCGCGATCACCTCCGGGTGCGCGGCGAAGTGCGCGAGCGCCTCGCTGACCGTCATCGCCAGCACGCCCGCGATCGTGCAGCCCCCGTCGAGGCGCACCTCGAGCACCTCGGGGCGGAAGCGCTGCCCGTCGCATTCGGGGCAGCGCAGGTACACGTCGCTCAGGAACTGCATCTCGACGTGCTCGAAGCCGCTGCCCGAGCACGCCGGGCAGCGCCCGTCGCCGGCGTTGAAGCTGAAGGTGCCCGGCGTGTAGCCGCGCTCGGCGGCGAGCGCCGTGCGCGCGAACAGGGTGCGGATCGCGCCCCAGGCGCCGACGTAGCTCGCCGGGTTCGAGCGCGCGCTCTTGCCGATCGGCGACTGGTCCACGAAGACCACGTCCTCGAGCTGCTCCAGCCCGTTGAGCGCGCGATGCGCGCCGGGCACGTCCAGCGGCCGCCCGAGCTGCTGCCGCGCTGCCTGGTACAGCACGTCGCCGACCAGCGTGGACTTGCCCGAGCCGCTGACGCCGGTCACGCAGACCAGCGCGCCGAGCGGGAAGCGCACGTCGATCTGCTTCAGGTTGTTCGCGCCGACGCCGAGGAGCTCGAGCGCCGGGCCGCGCGGGTCGACCTCGCGGCGCACCGCGCGCCCGACGCGGCGCTCGCCGCGCAGATAGGCCCCGGTGAGCGAGCGGCGCGCGGCGCCGATC
>CAYXJM010000415.1:0-2965 GCA_964465455.1 uncultured Klebsiella sp. | reverse complement strand
CTCCAGCAGTTCGAGCGACTCGATGTCGAGGTCGTTGGTCGGCTCGTCCAGCACCAGCAGGTTTGCCGGACGCGCGAACAGCCGCGCCAGCAGCAGGCGGTTGCGCTCGCCGCCCGAGAGCGTGCCGACCGGCGAGCCGGCGCGCTGGGGCGGAAACAGGAAGTCGCCGAGATAGCTGATGATGTGCTTGCGGGCACCGCCGATCTCCACCCACTCCGAACCGGGGCTGATGGTCTCGGCGACGGTCTTCGCCAGGTCGAGCTGCTCGCGCATCTGGTCGAAGTAGGCGACCTCGAGGCTGGTGCCCAGCTTCACGGTGCCGCCGTCGGGCTGCATTTGCCCGAGTATCAGCTTGATCAGCGTGCTCTTGCCCGCGCCGTTGGGACCGATCAGCCCCAGACGGTCGCCGCGAAGCAGCCGCAGCGACAGGTCACGCACCACGGTGCGCTCGCCGAAGGTCTTCGAGACGTTCTCGAGCTCGGCGACCAGCTTGCCCGAGCGCTCGCCGGCATCGAGACGCAGTCGCACGTTGCCCATGCGCTCGCGCCGTTCCGCGCGCTCGTTGCGCAGGCGTTCCAGCCGGCGCACGCGCCCCTCGTTGCGCGTGCGCCGCGCCTTGACGCCCTGGCGGATCCACGCTTCTTCCTCGGCCCAGAACTTGTCGAACTTGCGTGCCGCCACGGCCTCGGCCGCGAGCTGCTCCGCCTTGCGCGACTCGTAAGCCGAGAAATTTCCGGGGTAGGAGCGCAGCAGGCCGCGATCGAGCTCGACGATGCGGGTCGCGATGCGGTCGAGGAAGGCGCGGTCGTGCGTGATCACGATCGCCGCGGACACCTTCGCGAGCAGCTCCTCCAGCAGCGTGATGCCCTCGATGTCGAGGTGATTGGTCGGCTCGTCGAGCAGCAGCAGGTCGGGTTCCAGCGCCAGCGCCAGCGCGAGCGCCGCGCGCTTGCGCTCGCCGCCGGAGAGCCGCGCCATGTCGCTCGCCTCGTCGAGCTGCAGACGCTGCGCGAATTCGGAGAGCCGCGCCTCCAGCCGCCAGCGCTCCTTGTCGTCGTGGATCGCGTCGAAGCCGCCGCGCAGCACCAGGCTTTCGCGCAGCGTCGCGGCAGGCGGCAGCTCGGGCTCCTGCTCGACCAGGACCACGCGCGCGCCGTCGGACAGGCGCAGCGCGCCGTCGTCCAGCGCACCGAGCCCCGCGATCACGCGCAGCAGCGAGGACTTGCCGGTGCCGTTGCGGCCGATCAGCCCGATGCGTTCGCCCTCGCCGACAGTGAGCGAGGCGCGGTCGAGCAGCGGGTGCAGCCCGTAGGCGAGCTCGGCGTTTTCGATGCTGAGGACGTTGCTCATCGGTACGGGGAGGCGGCAGCCGGGCGCGCCAACATGGCAAAAGGCCCGTCGCTCGATCGCGCGGACGGCGCCCTTCGACTTCCTCGCGTAGCCCTCACTTCACCGTGATCGTGATGCGCTCCGACACCACCGGCGGGTTGTGCGGCACGTGCATGTGGTCGCCCATCAGCAGCTGCAGCGTGTGCGTGCCGGGCGCGAGATCCAGCGTCACCTCGGTCTGGCCCGCGCCGAAGTGGCGGTGCCTGTCGTCCATGGGTACCGGCGCGCCGGGCGGCGGCAGCTGGTCGACGTCGATCAGCAGGTGGTGGTGCCCGGTGTCGGGGCGTTCCACGCCGGCCGGGGCGACGCCCATGCCGCGCAGGCCGAAGCGCACGGTCACGGGATTGCTCACGGTGGCGCCGTCGGCGGGAGAGATGATGTAGGCCATGGCGTCGGGCTTCGCGGGCGTCTGCGCGAAGGCGGCGACCGCGCCGAGCGCGGCGGCGGCGAAGACCAGGGAACGCAGTGCGGCGGATGTGCGGCTCATCGTGGTTCTCCGTATCCGGTGGTGGGGGTGAGCGGCGGAGCATAGCAAAAATGCTGGTAGAATCCGCCGATGTACGCCGAAAGCATTCTCGAGTCCCTCAACACCGCGCAGCGCGAGGCCGTCACCGCGCCCGACACCAACCTGCTGGTGCTCGCCGGCGCCGGCAGCGGCAAGACGCGCGTGCTCGTGCACCGCATCGCTTGGCTGATCTTCGAGGACGGCGTTTCGCCGCACGGGATCATGGCCGTGACCTTCACCAACAAGGCCGCGCGCGAGATGCGCGCGCGCATCGAGGAGATGGTGGGCGTCTCGACGCGCGGCATGTGGGTGGGCACCTTCCACGGCCTGGCGCACCGCTTCCTGAAGGCGCACTGGGAAGAGGCGGGGTTGCCGCAGAATTTCCAGATCCTCGATTCCGACGACCAGCTGCGCGTCATCAAGCGCGTCTGCCGCGACGCCGGCATCGACGAGGACCGCTTCCCGCCGAAGCAGTCGCAGTGGTGGATCAACGCGCAGAAGGACGAGGGCCGGCGCGCCGCGCACATCGAGGCCTGGGGCGACCACTACCTGAACACCATGCTCGTGCTGTACCGCGGCTACGAGCAGGCCTGCGAGCGCGGCGGCATGGTGGATTTCGCCGAGCTGCTGCTGCGCTCGCACGAGCTGTGGCTGAAGCAGCCGGCGCTGCTCGCGCACTACCAGCAGCGCTTCCGCCACATCCTGGTCGACGAGTTCCAGGACACCAACACGATCCAGTACGCGTGGCTGCGCGTGCTGGCCGGCAAGAGCGCGCGCGTCACCGCGGTCGGCGACGACGACCAGTCGATCTACGGCTGGCGCGGCGCGAAGATCGAGAACATCCACCAGTTCCAGCGCGACTTCGACGACACGCGCATCGTGCGCCTGGAGCAGAACTACCGCTCGACCAGCGTGATCCTCGACGCGGCCAACGCGGTCATCGCGCACAACCAGGGCCGCTTCGGCAAGAACCTGTGGACCAGCGGCGAGGCGGGCGAGCCGATCACCCTGTACGCCGCCTTCAACGAGCAGGACGAGGCGCGCTTCATCGTCGATCACATCCAGCGCTGG
>CAYXJM010000414.1:0-2965 GCA_964465455.1 uncultured Klebsiella sp. | reverse complement strand
AACAACATCGGGCGGCTCGCGATCATGGCCACGGCCTGCGCGCTGGCCGGCGCCGGCGAGACCATGACCACTCCGCTGCACGACGAGGCGCACGCCTTGCCCGCGGAGGAGGCGATCCGCGTCGGTGCCGCGATCCAGCACCTGGTGGCGCACGAGACCGGCGTCGCCGACACCATCGACCCGCTGGCCGGCTCCTACTACGTCGAGTCGCTGACGAAGCGGATCGAGGACGAGTCCTTCGCGGAGATCGACAGGATCCTGGCGATGGGCGGCGCGCTGAAGGCGATCGAGCAGGGCTACTTCCAGCGCGAGCTCGGCCGCGAGCAGTACCGCCGCCAGCGCGAGATGGAGGAAGGCCGGCGCAAGCTGGTCGGCGTCAACCACCTCGTGGTGCCGGAGCCGAAGCGCGAGCTGGAGATCTGGCGTCTCGAGGACGACATGGAGGCGCAGCAGGTCCAGAAGCTGAAGGACCTGCGCGCGCGGCGCGACAACGCCGCCGTGCAGGCGGCACTCGCGAGGGTCCGCGAGGCGGCGCGCGCCGGCACCAACCTGGTCGAGCCCTGTCTCGCGGCAGTGAAGGTCTACGCGACCCACGGCGAGCTCTGCGACGCGATGCGCGAGGTCTTTGGCGTGCACCACGCCGACAGCCAGACGGCGGGGGTCTGAGCATGGCCGGGGTTCCGCTGCGCGTGCTGCTGGCCAAGCTGGGCCTCGACACGCACACCGTCGGCGTCACCGTGATCGCGCACGCGCTGCGCGACGCCGGCATGGAGGTGATCTTCACCGGCCTCAAGCAGACGCCCGAGATGGTGGCGAACACGGCGATCCAGGAGGACGTGGACGTGGTCGGGGTGTCCTCGCTCTCGGCCGGACACATGCGCAACATCCCGCTGCTGGCGCAACTGCTGCGCGAGAAGGGGGGCGGCGACAAGCTGCTGATCGTCGGCGGCGTGATCCCGGAGGAGGACCAGGCGCTGCTGCGCGAGGCCGGCGTCGCGCGCATCTTCACGATGGGCACGGACACGCGCGAGATCGTCGACTACCTGAACGCGTGGCGCGCGGAGCGCGACGCGGCCGGGGCGGCCTGAACGTGGACGTGGTCGCCGGCGTGCTGGCCGGGCAGGTGGCCGCCGGCGCGCGGCTGATCCGCTGGCTGGAGGACGGCGACCCGCGCGGGCGCGCGGCGCTCGGGGCGATCTATCCGCACACGGGGCGCGCGCACCTGGTCGGCGTGACCGGTCCGGGCGGGGTCGGCAAGTCGACGCTGGTCGACGTGCTGATCGCCGAGCAGCGCCGCCGCGGCCGGCGCGTGGGCGTGGTCGCGGTCGATCCCTCGAGTCCCTTCACGGGCGGCGCGATCCTCGGTGACCGCGTGCGCATGCAGCGCCACGCCGCCGACGAAGGCGTTTTCATCCGTTCGATGGGCACGCGCGGGCAGCTGGGCGGGCTCGCGCGCGCCAGCTACGACGCGATGCTGGTGCTCGACGCGATGGGCTACGAGGTGATCTTCGTCGAGACCGTGGGCGTCGGCCAGGACGAGATCGAGATCGTCTCGCTCGCGCACTCCACGATCATCGTCGCCGCGCCCGGGCTCGGCGACGAGATCCAGGCCATCAAGGCCGGCTTGATGGAGGCGGGCGACCTGTTCGTGCTGAACAAGGCCGACCGCGACGGCGCGCTGCAGACGCTGCGCCAGCTCGAGCTCTCGCTGCACCTGCGCGAGCAGGCGGCGCCGGCGGATGCCTGGCAGCCGCCCGTGCTGCAAGCCGTCGCCACGCGCGGCGAGGGCGCTGCCGCGATCGTCGACGTGCTGGACCGCCACGCCGGGTGGCTGCGTGCGAGCGGCGCCTTCGCGGCGCAGCGTTCGCGCCGCGCGCACGAGGTCTTCGTGAAGCTGCTGCGCGACGCGGCCACGCGGAAGATCCTGGACGCGGCGCTGGCGCGCGAGGACGCGGCCGCGGTGCTCGCCGACGTGGCGGCCTGCCGCCTCGACCCGCACGCCGCCGCCGACCTGCTGGTCGAGCGCATCCGCCTGTAGGCCCGGATTCATCCGGACATTTGTCTCCCGTAGGTCCGGCTTCAGCCGGACGATGTCCGGATAAATCCGGACCCACGCCGGACCCGCGGACGTGCACATCGCAAGGAGGGATTGCCATCAGCACCATCGACGAAGCCACGCTGCTCGCGTACCTGCGCACCCGCTACCGCGTGCTGTGCGATCCGCCCTTCACGCTCGCCATCGGCGAGCGCAGCGCTGCACTCGCGGCGCTGCTGCATGCACGCGGCGCGGACTGCGCCGCTTTCCTGACGGCGTGGAATCCGCGCGGCGAGCCATGTGCGGCGCCGGCCAATGCCGACGCGCAACGGGCGCTGCGCGCGGAGCTCGCCGCACGCGGCCACGCCGTCGTGGCGGGCATCGGCGAGGATCCCGACGGTCACTGGCCCGGCGAGGACAGCGTGCTGGTGCCCGGCCTGGTCTACGCCGAGGCGGTCGCCGTCGCCGAGGCCTTCGGCCAGAACGCGCTGGTCTGGGCCGGCGCCGACGCGCGCCCGCAGCTGGTCCTGCTGCGCTAGACCGGATAGGTGTTGCTGACGTTCTCGAACACGGCCTTTTCGACGCGCGACTGGATGCGCCAGCCCGCCGGCGTGCGCACGTAGCGGGTGTGGTAGTGACCGCCGGTATTGCCCTGGCGCACGTGGCCGTCGTCGCGGCGCAGCACGTGGCGGAACTCGAAGAAGATGACCGACGTGGCCGCGTCGTCCTCGATCTCGAGCTTCGGCGGGTGCATGTAGTGCAGCCCGGTCCACTCCCGGTTGATCTGTTCGCAGAACCCGCGCAGCTCCGCGTGACCGCACACGCGCAGGTGCGGCGTGTTGGCGGTGGCGAGCATCTCGAAGCTGCCGTCCCCGGTGAACACCTCGGCCCACGCCTGCGCGCGGCCGAAGTCCCAGGCCACGGCGTAGG
>CAYXJM010000413.1:1432-2966 GCA_964465455.1 uncultured Klebsiella sp. | reverse complement strand
GCTCGTAGCCGAGCTTCGCCGCGTCGCCGCGCGCCAGCTCGATCAGCCAGTCGTTGTCGTCGGCCCCGTGGATCACGTGGATGCGCTTCACGGCCGGCGCCAGCTCGCGCAGCTTCGTGAACAGCATGTGCGGCGCGGGCGCGAGCGAGGTCACGCTGACGCCCGGGGCAACGTCCTCGGGCTTCGCGAACACCGCGCCGACGACGCGCTGTCGGGGCTTCTCGATCCTGCTGCTGAGGTCGAGGCCGCGCTTGCCGAGAAGCACCACGGCGTCGAAGGGTTGCTGCGCGAGCCGTGCCGCGAAGGCGTCGATGCTCTCCTCGGGCGCGATCTCCAGCGCCTCGACGCCCTGCGGCGTTTCGGCGCTGACGCCGTCGAAGATGGCGCGGAACACCGCGCGGTAGGGTTCGCGCACCTGGGGATAGACCACGGCGATGCGCGGCGCCGCGGCGTCGGCCGCGAGTGCCGGCGCCGCGGGCAGGGCCGTGGCCAGCGCCGCGACGCCGAGGGCCGCGAGCGCGCGGCGGACGAGCGTCCGGCGTGTCATGCGCCGTCGCCCCGCGGCAGCGGTCGGGCAGCGGCGCCGGTGTACTCGACGTCGTCGACGCGCAGCGGCATGAACGTGCCGGCCGGTTCGTCCGCCGCCTCGCAGTAGCAGGCGAGCACGCCGGCGTTCACCATCATGGTGAACAGCCGGTGGCCTTCCTCGACGCCGACGCCGTTGTCGAGCATCAGGGCCGCGAGGTAGCCGAGCATGTTCATCGAGTCGCCGGTGCGGCTGCGCAGCGCGGCGTCGAGGCGCCACGCCGTGTCGAGGTGCTCTCCTTCGCGGAGCCCGAGTTCGGCCGCCAGCCGGCTGAGCGCGCCGACGCGATCGTCCCCGCTGGCGATCGGTCGCGAATAGCCAGGCGCCCGGATCCGGCCGCCGCGCCTGGTGCAGCGCGCGACGATGGCCTCGATGCTCGTGCCGGCGCGAACGTCCTCTGCCGCCCGCCTGATGAACTCGCCCGCGTTGTGGGATTTGCCCGGTCCGTACATCGTCGAGTCGCTGGCCAGGGTGCCCGCGGTTACCGCCGCGGTCGGCGAGCAACGCATGGTGCCGCCGAGCGCGCCGACCTGGTTGCACCAGATCCGGGGGTCGGGGAAGGACAGGCACATGAAGGCGGCCTCTACCCAGCGCGCAAGCTCCGGAGACGGCAGCCGGTCGGTCACCTCGAGGAAAAGCAGTTCGAAGTAACTGTGTCGACCGACCATGTCGTCGAGCAGCGAATACGCGCCGACGCGGACGCCTTCGCCGATGCGCCATCCGCCCTTGCGGGTCACCACGCGGTGGCGCCGCGCTTCCCAGATGCCGGTGGCGTTCATTGTTCCGCGGACTCCGTCGTCGTCCGCGGATCGAGGAATTCGTAGTCCGCGTCGGGCACGAAGGGCATCGACTGCAGCCCCTGGCGGCCCATCTCCAGCCCGTGCGCCAGCACGCCGGGCAGCGACGCGATCTGGTACAGCGCGCCGGCCGTGCGTGGTGCGAAGCCCA
>CAYXJM010000413.1:0-1332 GCA_964465455.1 uncultured Klebsiella sp. | reverse complement strand
CCGTGGCGAGGGCCGGGATTGCAGAAGGCCACCAGGAAGCGGCGCAGCAGTTCGCCCTGCCGCGCGTCGGGCAGCTCGCCGCGCAGCAGCAGGAACAGCGTCTGCGGGTAATCGAGCCGGCCGATCATCTCGGAGTGCGCATAGCCGTGGCAGCGCGCATCGGTCGCGAGCCAGGGATTGTGCGGATCCGGCAGCTCCTGCCAGATGCGGGTGCGGATGCGCTGCACGAACTGCGTATTGCGGCTTTCTTCCATGAACGGCTGCTTCCTCGTGCGCTCAGAAGCGCACGCGCGCGGTGAGGTGCAGGCTGCGCTCCTCGAGCGGGAAATCGTCGGGCATCAGCGAGCCCGCGGGCACCGCCTCGTAGGGCGAGGGCTCGCGCGCGTTGTCGTCGAAGAGGTTGCGCACGCGCAGGCCCACGTCGAGGCGATCGAACAGGTTCTGGCGTTCGAGGTTCAGGCTGGCCAGCGTGTAGTCGTCGATCCGGTCGCGCGGATCCAGCGGCTCGCGGTTGCGGTCGGCGATCCACTTGATCTCGCCGGTCAGGGCCCAGTTGGGCCGCGGTTCCCAGTGTGCGCGCAGGTAGGCCTGCTGTTCGGGCGCTTGCGCGGCGTCCTCGTTCAGTTCCTCGTCCTCGGCGTTCTGCCAGGAGTAGTTCGCGACGATGCGCAGGTTCTCGGCGGCATTCCACTCGGTCTCGAGCTCGAAGCCGCGACCCTGCTGGCGACCGAGGTTCTGCGCGACCTGCGTGCCCTGCGGCGTGGGGGCGAAGTCGATCAGGTCCTCGATTTCGTAGTAGAAGACGTTGAAACCCACCCGCCAGTCGAAGCTCGCGCGGTAGTCGAAGGCGAGTTCGTAGGTGTTCGCGGTCTCCGGGTCCAGGTTCGGGTTGCCCAGTGCCACCGGGTTGTTCAGCGCGAACGATTCGGAGAAGGAAGGCGCGCGGAAGCTGCGGCCGTACATCAGCTTCGCGGTCAGGTCGGTGCTGGCGTCCCAGACCAGCGCGGCGCGCGGGTTCACGGTGGAGCCGAAGTCGGAGTAGTCGTCGTAGCGCACGCCGATGGTCAGGTTCCAGTCGTTGGCCAGCTGCCACTGGTCCTGCAGCGAGGCGTACCAGACGTCGCGGTCCTGGTCCTCGAGGAAGGCGTAGGGCGTGTTGCTGACGTCGGTGAGCGTACCGTCGACGACGCAGATCAGGCCGCTGCAGTTGCGGTTGGCCAGGTCCAGCACGCTGGGGCCGTAGTTCTTGCGCTCTTCGGCCGATTCCTCCTGCGTGGTGTAGCCGCCGGCCACGCGCAGGCTGTGCCCGGCGAAGCCGTTGTAGGTCAGGAT
>CAYXJM010000412.1:0-2967 GCA_964465455.1 uncultured Klebsiella sp. | reverse complement strand
GATGCTCTGGCCGAACATGTCCTCGATCAGGGGGAATATCGGGCCGCTGTGGCGCGAGAGCAGCCTGCCCACGGCCGCATAGGCGCGATTGATGTAGTACTCCGTGCGGCAGACGGGGGCGTCGACGCCTTCGGCATGCCTGTAGCCGCAGACTTCCAGCCACTCCTCGCCGCCCGGCAGGCCACTGCGCGCGGCCAGCTTCGCGTCGATCGCCACCGTCCTGATCGACTCGATGACGAAGCGCGTGTCGGCGGCGAACGCGAGCAGGTCGTTGATCGACATGACCTGGTGGATGTCGGAGCCCGCGCTGCGGGGCGGGATGACGACCGTGCCTGCGCCCTTGCGCGAGGACACGAGACCGTCGTCGCGCAGCAGCCGCAGCGCCTCGCGCACGGTGTAGCGGCTCACCGAAAAGCGTGCGCAGAGCTGGTCCTCTGTCGGGAGCAGCGATCCGACCATGTACGCCCCGCTCACGATCTCCTCGCGCAGCGCCCGTGCAATGCGGACATAGAGCGGAGGCTCGGCGCCGGCCTGCGCGCGCCGCGCCGCTTGCGGCGGCTTTGCGCCGGCTGCCCTGGATTCGCGCCTGGATTTCATCGCCACCCCCGCCCGGTTGCGTTGCCAGCCGGATGCCGGCAACGCGCGGCCTCCGGTCTGTATCGGATTCAAATATGTCCGGACAAAAATGTCAATCGCTGCGAAAATTCGGCAAATAGATTGATCGGAGCCCCAAAACATGCAACCTTAATCGTCCGGACAGCCGGTCCGCCCGGAGTCAGCCGGGACGCGTCGAGCGAGCGCTCGCCGCGGCGCGGTTGCCGGTTCGCACGGCTTGCGCAATGTGTGCTCTCGCGCCGCGGCAACGGCGCGTTTGCCAGCTACAGGGGGTGACAAGGCGATGAACGACAGCGGCAGGATCGTTGAAACGGCCGAGGACCTGGCGGAACCGGTGATCGTCCCGGTGGAAGCCTACATTTCCGAGGAATACGCGCGCGCGGAGCGCGACAGGTTGTGGCGCAAGATCTGGCAGCAGGTCGGACGCGTCGAGGACATCCCCGACGTCGGCGACTACCTGAGCTACGAGATCCTCGACGACTCGATCCTGATCGTGCGTACGGCCCCGGATACGATCAAGGCCTACCACAACGTGTGCCCGCATCGCGGCCGCCGGCTCGTGGACACGCCGAAAGGCGCCCGGAACGCCCGGGGATCGAGGCGCCAGTTCGTGTGCGGCTACCATGGCTGGCGCTTCAACCTCGACGGCGACAACACGCAGGTGCTGTACAAGGAGGACTGGCAAGGCGCGCTGACGGACGAGTGTGCCGGCCTGAGCAAGGTCAACGTCGACACCTGGGGCGGCTGGATCTGGGTCAACATGGATCCCGGCTGCGAGCCGCTGCGCGACTATCTCGAACCCGCCGCCACCATGCTCGACCCGTTCCAGTTGCAGAACATGCGCTGCCGCTGGCGCAAGTGGGGCATCTTCGACTGCAACTGGAAGGTCGCGCTGGAAGCGTTCAACGAAACCTACCACGTGGCGACCACGCACCCCGAATTCATGAAGTTCGGCGAGTTCCGCGGCTGGGCGAGAGCACAGGGCAGGCACAGCAACATCGGCTACGACGCGCCGAAGGACATGGACGAGAACCAGCAGGCGAAGCTGCGTGTCGGGGCGGGCGCGGACGCCCGCATCTCGACGGCGGAGATGCAGACCTACACCTGGGAGAAGGCGAACACGAACACGACCCAGACGCTCGTCGACGCGGCGAAGCGGCTGAAGGACGAACTTCCCGAGGGTACCCCGCCCGACCAGGTGCTGAAGCACTGGCTCGAGTCCGCACGGCGCGACGACGAGGCGCGCGGCGTGGTGTGGCCGACCGTCGACCCCGCGCACGTCGGCAAGAGCGGCACGGCCTGGCAGATCTTCCCGAACTTCCAGATCGGGCACGCGGTCAACAACATGCTGTGCTACAGCGCGCGTCCGTATGGCTACGACCCGGACAAGTGCATCTTCGAGGGCGCGGTCTACCAGCTCTACCCCGCGGGAGAGGAGCCGAAGACGGAATGGGAATTCTGTCCGGCGACCGCGGAAGCCTGGTGCTACGTGCTGTCGCAGGACTTCTCGAACATGGCCGCGGTGCAGCAGGGAATGAAGTCCCTGGGCCTCAGCGGCCTGAAGCTGAATCCGTACATGGAGCGCAGCACCGCGAACCTGCACCGCAACCTGGCGCAATACATGGGCGCCGGTGCGCCGCGCAAGCTGAAGTGAGCGGTGCCGCGCAGCTGCCCGCGGGCGGCTGCGCAGCGCCTGTCCGAATGACAACGCGTCGGAGCCCAATGGCGTGAAGAAAGCAGGACCCCTGTCCGGTGTGCGCGTGATCGACCTGACGGCGATGGTGATGGGGCCGTATTGCACCCAGATCCTGGCCGACATGGGCGCGGACGTCATCAAGATCGAGACTCCCGAGGGCGACAACACGCGCAACATCTCGGTCGGGCCGGAGCCGGGGATGAGCGGCGTGTTCGTCAACGTCAACCGCGGCAAGCGCAGTGTCGTGCTCGACCTGCGCTCCGACGCCGGCAGGACCGCGCTGCGGGAACTGGTCAGGCAGGCCGACGTGTTCATCCACTCGATGCGCGCGCGGGCGATCGCGAAGCTGGGCTTCGGTTACGCCGAGGTCGCCGCCCTCAACCCGTCGATCGTCTACACGAACTGCTACGGCTATGGCCGACGCGGCCCCGATGCGGACCTGACGGCCTACGACGACACCATCCAGGCCGAGTGCGGATTGCCGGTGGTGCAGCAGTTGCTGACCGGCGAGGCGAGCTACGTCGGCACGATCGTGGCCGACAAGGTCGCGGGCCTGACGGCGGTCTACGCCACGATGATGGCGCTGTTCCACCGCGAACGGACCGGCGAGGGCCAGGAGGTGGAGGTCAGCATGTTCGAGACCATGGCCTCGTTCA
>CAYXJM010000411.1:0-2992 GCA_964465455.1 uncultured Klebsiella sp. | reverse complement strand
GCACGTCGTCGCGCCCGCCCACGTTGATGTCGTCCAGCAGCAGCCGCACCCGCACCCCGCGTTCGGCCGCCGCGTACAGCCTGGCGGCGATGTAGCGGCCCGTGGTGTCGCTGTTCCAGATGTAGTACTGCGCGTCGATCGAGCGTTCGGCGGCCTCGATGAGCGCCGCGCGCTCGAGGAAGGCCTCGCGCCCCGAATCGAGCAGCCGGATGCCGCTGTCGCTGCCGTGCAGGGCGCCGGCCGCGCGCACGCGGGAGGCCAGCGCGCTCGTGGCCGTCACCGCATCGGGCAGCACCTCGGCGCGCGGCGCCGGCTCCGTCGGCAGCCGCGCGCAGGCCGCGAGCACGAGCGCGAGCAGCAGGCCGAGGGCCGCGTCGCGCAGTCGTGTCGTCGGCGTGCGGGGATTGGAATGGAGACCGGGCGGTGCCCGCATGCTGTTGACCCGTAGAGCGTTGCGATTCGTGCCGGCCTCCCCGCGCCCGTCGGCACGCGGCGATACCGTGCATCCTGTAAGGGATGCGCATTGTAGGCAGCGCGACCCGCCGCTGCCAGCCCGGAACGGGCCGCCGCGATTGTTGCCGTCGCGAGGCGCTGCTAGCCTGTGTCTCGCCGCCTGCTGACCGGGACCCGCGCCGATGACGACACTCTGCCGCTTCGCCCTGCCGGGTGTCCTGCTGGTGCTGCTCGGGGGATGCGGTAGCGGCGACGACGCGGCAACCACGCCGGCGACGGCCGCCGCGTTGCGCCCGGTGAAGACCTTCGTGGTCGAGGCCGGCCGCGCGAGCAGCCAGCGCCAGTTCCCAGGGCGCATCGAGGCGGCGCGGCGCGCCGAACTCAGTTTCCGCGTGCCCGGCACGGTGAGGGAAATCCTCGTGAAGGAGGGCGACACCGTCGCCGAGGACACCGTGCTGGCCCGCCTCGACGCCACGGATTTCCGCATCGTGCTGAGCGATCGCCAGGCCAGCTACGACAACTCGCGACGCAACCACGAGCGCGCGCGCGAGCTGCTGCCGAGCGGCAACATCTCGCGCCTCGACTACGACCGCACCGAGGCCAGCTTCAAGAGCGCCGAGGCCGCGCTGCGCCAGGCGCAGCAGGATCTCGCCTACACCGAGCTCAGGGCGCCGTTCGCGGGCACCGTGGCGAAGCGGCTGGTGCAGCGCTTCGAGGAGGTCGCGGCGAAGGAGCCCGTGATCAGCCTGGCGCAGCTGAACAGTCTCGACGTGAAGATCGACCTCGCCGAGACGCTCGTGCGCAGCTTCACCGTGCCCGAGCAGGGCGCGATCGAGCACGCGAGCGAGCACGCGCCCGCGTGGGCCAGCTTCGAGGGCGTCCCGGAGCGGCGCTTCCCGCTGAAGATCAAGGAGGTCGCGACCAAGGCCGATGCCAAGACCCAGACCTTCGAGATCACCTTCACGATGGCCAATCCGGCCGATGTGGTGGTGCTGCCCGGCATGACCGCCACCGTGACCGTGGATTTCCGCGACGTGGTGCGCGCCTCGGGCAACATCTGGATACCGGCCAGTGCGGTGCTCGGCGACGCCGCGCTCGCGCCGGTGGTCTGGGTGATCGACCCGGGAACGATGACGGTCGCGCGGCGCGCGGTGCGCGTGGGCGAGATGCAGGGCGAGCGCATCCAGGTGCTGGATGGCCTCGCAGGGGGCGAGGAGATCGTCGCCGTCGGCGCCTCGCACATGGCCGAAGGCATGCGGGTCACGCGCATGGCCCGGGGCGAGCAGGCCGTCCCGCGCGCCGGCGAGCCGCACTGAGACGCCGGCACCGCGATGAACATCGGCGAATATTCGGTACGCAACAAGGTCGTCTCCTGGCTGCTGGCGATCATCCTGGTCGGCGGCGGCGTCTGGGGCTTCGAGCGCATGGGCAAGCTCGAGGATCCCGCGTTCACCATCAAGATCGCCAAGGTGATCACGCGCTACCCCGGGGCGAGCGCCGAGCAGGTGCAGCAGGAGCTCACGTACCACATCGAGGACGCGATCCAGCGCATGGAGCAGGTCAAGAGCCTGAAGATGTCGGTCTCGCGGCCCGGCCTCTCCGACATCCAGGTCGAGTTCAAGGACCGCTACCGCGCCGAGGACTTCCCCGCCATCTACGACGAGCTCCGGCGCAAGATCGCCGACGTGCGCCCGCAGCTGCCGCCGGGCGCCGGGGAACCGATGGTCATCGACGACTTCGGGGATGTCTACGGCATCTACGGCGCGCTGACCGGCGAGGGCTACAGCTGGCGCGACCTGTGGGACACGGCCGACCGCATCAAGCGCGAGTTGCTGCAGGTGCGCGGCGTGCGCAAGGTGGAGATCGGCGGCACGCAACGCGAAGTGGTCTACGTCGACCTGTCGCGGGCACGCCTCGGCGAGCTCGGGATCTCGGCCTCCGACATCGCCGCGGTGCTGCAGTCGCAGAACGTCGTCGCCGACGCGGGCCGCGTGCGCGTGGGCGACGAGATGCTGCGCATCGAGCCGAGCGGCGAGTTCGGCTCCGTGGCCGAGATGGGCGACGTGCTGATCGGCACCGACGAGCGCCACCTGGTGCGGCTCAGCGACATCGCGCGCATCACCCGCGCCTACGAGGAAGTCCCGGGGCCCATGTACTACGTCAACGGCAAGCCCGGGCTCACCATCGGCGTGTCGATGCTGCGTGGCGAGAACGTCGTGGAGGTCGGCGCGCGCGTGCAGCGCAAGCTCGAGTCGCTGCTGCCGGTGATTCCCGCGGGCATGGAGATCCTGCCGATCTACAACCAGCCCCGGGAGGTCGCGAGCTCGGTGCGCGGCTTCCTCGTCAGCGTGGCGCAGGCCGTCGGCATCGTGCTCGCGGTGCTGCTGCTGTTC
Source organism: uncultured Klebsiella sp. (assembly GCA_964465455.1). Lineage (GTDB taxonomy): Bacteria > Pseudomonadota > Gammaproteobacteria > Pseudomonadales > UBA5518 > UBA5518. Next base: position 146 of record CAYXJM010000411.1, on the reverse strand, counting down.
ATGGGCGTGCGCACCGGGGTGATCATCGGCGCGGTGCTGCTGATCACGGTGGCCGGCACGCTGTTCGTGATGCAGCTCTGGGGCATCGAGTTGCAGCGCATCTCGCTCGGCGCCCTGGTCATCGCGCTCGGCATGCTGGTCGACAA
>CAYXJM010000410.1:0-3003 GCA_964465455.1 uncultured Klebsiella sp. | reverse complement strand
GCCGACCGCCAGCCCGAGTTCACGCAGATCGACCTCGAGTTCGCCTTCGCCGACCAGGCCGAGATCACGGCCACCGCCGAGGCGATGGTGCGCGGGCTGTTCCTGGACGTGCTGAAGCACGACCTCGGCGAGTTTCCGCGGCTCACCTGGGCCGATGCCATGGCGCGCTTCGGCAGCGACAAGCCGGACCTGCGCATCCCGCTGGAACTCGTCGAGGTGCGCGACCTGATGCGCGCGGTCGACTTCAAGGTATTCTCCGCGCCCGCCAACGATCCCGAAGGACGCGTGGCGGCGCTGAAGGTGCCGGGCGGCGGCTCCTCGCTGAGCCGCAAGCAGATCGACGATTACACGCGCTTCGTCGGCATCTACGGCGCCAAGGGGCTCGCGTACATCAAGGTCAACGACCGCACGGACCTCGAGGAAGGACTGCAGTCGCCGATCGTGAAGTTCCTGCCGGTCGACGTGCGCCGGCAGCTGCTCGATCGCGTGGGGGCGGTCGACGGCGACCTGATCTTCTTCGGCGCCGACCGCGCGAAGGTGGTCAACGAGGCGCTCGGCGCGCTGCGCTGCAAGCTCGGCGCGGATCTCGGCCTCTACACCTGCGACTGGGCGCCGCTGTGGGTGGTCGACTTCCCGATGTTCGAGCGCGACGACAAGGGACGCTGGAGCCCGCTGCACCACCCGTTCACGCGCCCGGCGTGCGAGCCGCAGGCGCTCGTCGACGATCCGGGAGCCGCGATCTCGCAGGCCTACGACATGGTGCTGAACGGCACCGAGCTCGGCGGCGGCTCGATCCGCATCCACACCCGCGACATGCAGCAGTCGGTGTTCCGCATCCTCGGCATCGGCGAGGAAGAGGCGCGCGAGAAATTCGGCTTCCTGCTCGACGCGCTGCGCTACGGCTGTCCGCCGCACGGCGGGCTCGCCTTCGGCCTCGACCGGCTGGTGATGCTGATGACCCGCTCGTCCTCGATTCGCGACGTCATCGCGTTCCCGAAGACGCAGAGCGCCAGCTGCCTGCTCACCGAGGCGCCCGGCGTCGTCGACGCGGAGCAGCTGAAGGACCTGCACATCCGCCTGCGCCTGCCGGCAGCCGAGGCGGCAGGCTGAGCCCGCCCGCGTCCCGCCCCGAAGGCGCGGTGGCGCCCGTGCCGGTGATCCTCGGGGTCGACCCGGGCTCGCGCGTCACCGGCTTCGGCCTGATCCGCGCCGAGGGCGCGCGCCTCGACTACGTGGGCAGCGGCTGCATCAGGGTCGGCGAGGACGAGCTCCCGGGGCGGCTGAAGCGCATCTTCGAATGCCTCACCGAGATCATCGAGGAACACCGCCCCACGGAGCTCGCGATCGAGCAGGTCTTCATGGCGAGGAGCGCGGGCTCGGCGCTCAAGCTCGGGCAGGCGCGCGGCGCGGCCATCGTGGCCGCGGTGCGTCTCGGCCTGCCGGTATACGAGTACTCGGCGCGGCGCATCAAGCAGTCGGTCGTCGGCAACGGAGCCGCCGAGAAGGAGCAGGTGCAGCACATGGTGCGCGCGCTGCTGCGGTTGCCCGCGGCGCCGCAGGCCGATGCCGCCGATGCGCTCGCCGCCGCGCTGTGCCATGCTCACACGCGGCAGAGCCTGGGGCGCGTGCCGGGGGCGAGCGCGGCGCGGCGCGGGCGCGTGCGTTGAGGACGGGTCGGAACGGGCAGTCATGATCGGACGGATTCGCGGCATCATTCTCGAGAAGCAGGCGCCGGAGCTGCTGGTGGAGGCGCACGGGGTCGGCTACGAGGTGCAGGCGCCGCTCAGCACGTTCTACCGCCTGCCTGCAGTCGGCCAGGAAGTGGTGCTGCACACGCATTTCGTGGTGCGCGAGGACGCGCAGCAGCTGTTCGGGTTCTGGCATCGCGACGACCGCAGCCTGTTCCGCGCGCTGATCCGCGTGAGCGGGGTGGGGCCGAAGCTGGCGCTGGCGATCCTCTCGGGCATGGATGCCGACGAGTTCACGCGCTGCGTGCAGCGCAACGACGCCAGCGCGCTGGTGAAGCTGCCGGGCGTCGGCAAGAAGACCGCGGAGCGGGTGATGATCGAGATGCGCGACGTGCTGCGCGAATGGCGCCCCGATCTCGCGCTGGCGAAGGGCGGGGCGCCCGCGCCGGACATCGCCGAGGCGAGCCGGAACCGCCTGGTGCAGGACGCCGAGAGCGCGCTGATCGCGCTGGGATACAAGCCGCAGGAGGCCGCACGGGCCGTCTCGGCGGCGCTGGACGAGGACGTCCGCGACAGCGAGGAACTGATCCGGCGCGCGCTGAAGGGCTTTGCAGGCGCGCGTTGAGGAAACCGCGATGATAGAAACCGACCGGCTGGTGGCGCCCGACGGGAAGCCGAACGAGGATGCGCTCGACCGCGCGATCCGCCCGCGCACGCTCGCCGACTACGTCGGCCAGCCGGTGGTGCGCGAACAGATGGAGATCTTCGTCGCCGCCGCGCGCGGCCGTCGCGAAGCGCTGGACCACACGCTGATCTTCGGGCCGCCGGGGCTGGGCAAGACCACGCTGGCCAACATCATCGCCGGCGAAATGGGCGTCTCGCTGAAGAGCACCTCGGGCCCGGTGCTCGAGAAGGCCGGCGATCTCGCGGCGTTGCTGACGAACCTCGAACCCCGCGACGTGCTGTTCATCGACGAGATCCACCGCCTGAGCCCCCACGTCGAGGAGGTGCTGTATCCGGCGATGGAGGATTTCCAGCTCGACATCATGATCGGCGAGGGGCCCGCGGCGCGCTCGATCAAGCTCGAACTGCCGCCGTTCACGCTGGTCGGGGCGACCACGCGCGCGGGACTCCTCACCTCGCCGCTGCGCGACCGGTTCGGCATCGTGCAGCGGCTGGAGTTCTACTCGGTGGCGGACCTCGCGTTCATCGTGGGACGCTCGGGACGGATTCTCGGCATCGAGCTCGACGACGCCGGCGCGCGCGAGATCGCGCGTCGCGCCCGCGGCACGCCGCGCATCGCCAACCGGCTGCT
>CAYXJM010000409.1:0-3004 GCA_964465455.1 uncultured Klebsiella sp. | reverse complement strand
GCGACATCCTCGTGTTCCACGCCGGCGAGCGCGAGATCCGCGAGACCGCGCTGGCACTGCGCAAGTCCGGGCTCGCGCACGCCGAGGTGCTGCCGCTCTACTCGCGCCTGTCGCAGGCCGAGCAGGCGCGCGTGCTGCGCCCGGGCGCCCGCGCCGGGCGGCGCATCGTGCTGGCGACCAACGTGGCCGAGACCTCGCTCACGGTGCCCGGCATCCGCTACGTGATCGACCCGGGGCTCGCGCGCATCAGCCGCTGGAGCGTGCGCTCGAAGGTGCAGCGCCTGCCGATCGAGCCGATCGCGCGCGCCAGTGCCGAGCAGCGCAAGGGCCGCTGCGGGCGCGTGAGCGAGGGCATCTGCGTGCGCCTGTACGCGGAGGAGGACTTCGCGGCGCGTCCCGCGTTCACCGACCCCGAGATCCTGCGCACCGGGCTCGCCTCGGTGATCCTGCAGATGCAGGCGCTGGGGCTCGGCGAGGTCGCGCGCTTTCCGTTTCTCGACCCGCCCGAGGAGCGCCAGGTAAACGACGGCGTGCGCCTGCTCGAGGAACTCGGCGCGCTCGCGGGCCGGCGCCTCACCGGCCTCGGGCGCCAGCTCGCGCGCCTGCCGGTGGATCCGCGCATCGGGCGCATGCTGCTCGCGGCGGCCGAGCTCGGCGCGCTGGCCGAAATGCTGGTGGTGGCCAGCTTCCTCAGCGTGCAGGACCCGCGCGAGCGCCCGGTCGAGAAGCAGCAGGCGGCCGACGAGAGCCATCGCCGTTTCGCCTGTCCGACCTCGGACTTCGTCTCGGTGCTCTCCCTGTGGGCGTACGTCGAGGAGCAGCGCCAGGAGCTCTCGGTCAACGCGTGGCGACGGCAGTGCCAGCGCGAGTTCCTGTCCTTCCTGCGCCTGCGCGAGTGGCGCGACATCCACTTCCAGCTGCGCCTGATCTGCCGCGAGCTGGGCCTCGCCGAGAATCACGAGCCGGCCGGCGAGGAAACCCTGCACCGCGCGGTGCTGGCGGGCATGCTGACGCACATCGGCACGCGCACCGAGGAGCGCGACTACGAGGGCGTGCGCGGGCGGCGCTTCAACGTGCACCCGGGTTCCTTCGTTTCGCGGAAGCCCCCGAAGTGGGTGGTGGCCGCGGAGCTGGTCGAGACCACGCGGCTGTACGCGCGCAGCGTGGCCGCGATCGAGCCGGAATGGGTGCTGTCCTGGGCCGAGCACCTCGTGAAGCGCGAGCACCACTCGCCGCACTGGTCGGCGCGCGCGGGCAAGGTGCTGGCGAGCGAGCGCATCCGCCTGTTCGGCCTGGTGCTGTCCGACCAGAAGAGCGTGGATTTCGGCCGCATCGACCCGGCCGAGGCGCGGCGCCTGTTCATCCAGGGCGCGCTGGTCGAGGGCGACTACCGCAGCAGGCAGACGTTCTGGACGCACAATCGCGCGTTGCTGGCCGAAGTGGAGGCGCTCGAGGCCAAGGGGCGGCGCCGCGACCTGCTGGTCGAGGACCGGGTGATCTTCGAGTTCTACGACGAACGCCTGCCTTCCGAGGTGCACGACCACCCCTCGCTGGAGAAATGGCTGCGGCAGGCGCAGGCGCGCGACCCCGGCGTGCTGTGCATGCAGCGCGAGAGCCTGCTGCGCAAGCTCGACGACGGCGTGAGCGGCGCGCAGTTCCCCGACGTGCTGGAATGGCAGGACCTGCGCGTGCCGCTGGTCTACCGCTACGAACCGGGGCATCCGGCCGACGGCGTCACCGCGGTGCTGCCGCTCGCGCTGCTCGACCACTTCCCGCGCCACCTGCCCGAGTGGCTGGTGCCGGGGCTGTTGCGCGACAAGCTGATCGCGCTGCTGAAAGGGCTGCCGAAGCAGTACCGCAAGGCGCTGGTGCCGGTGCCCGACACCGTGGACGCGCTGCTGCCGCGGCTCGCGCGCGGCGACACGCCGCTGGTGCCAGCGCTCGCCGAGGCACTGCGCCACGAGCGCGGCCTCGCGATTCCGCGCGAGGCCTGGCAGGAGGAGGCGCTGGACGCCTTCTACCGCATGAACCTGCGCGTGCTCGACGCCGCGGGGGCGGTGGTCGCCGAGGGGCGCGACCTCGCGGCGATCCGCCTGCAGCTCGCCCCGCGCGTGCGCGCCGAGGTGCAGCGCGCCGCGCCGCGCGAGCACGCGCGGACCGGCATCACGCGCTGGAACTTCGGCGCGTTGCCGGCGGTGGTGCGGGTCGCGGGCAAGGCGCTCGACGTACCCGGTTACCCGGCCGTGCGCGACTGCGGCGACACGGTGGCGACCGAGACCTTCTCCGATCGCGACGAGGCCGGCGCGGTGCACCGCGCCGGCGTGCGCCGGCTGCTGCTGCTCGACTGCGCGCAGGCCGCGAGCTACCTGCGCCGCAACCTGCTGAAGGACGCGCGCATCGGGCTGCGCTGGGGGCCGCGCTTCGACCGCGTGGCGCTGGTCGAGGACCTGCTGCTCGGCGCCGTCGAGGCTTGCCTGCCCGAGGACGCCGCGCTGCCGCGCGAGCAGGCGGACTTCGCGCGGCTCGCCGAACGCTGCCGGCGCGAGATCACGCCGCGCGCGCAGCAGCTCGAGGAGCTGCTCGGGCGCATGGCGGAGCAGCTGCATGCGATCAACGGCCAGCGTGCGATCCTCGCGAAGCCCGCATTCGCCCACGCGAAGCGCGACGTCGAGGCCCAGCTCGATGCGCTGCTGGCGCCCGGCTTCCTCTATCGCACGCCGTCACGCTGGCTCGAGCGGCTGCCGGTCTACCTGAAGGCGCTGGCGCTGCGCATCGAGAAGCTGCCGCTGCGCCTGCCGCGCGACCAGGAGGCGGTGCGCGAGCTCGAGGCGCTCGGGAAGCGCCACGCCGATTACCTCGCCGCGCATCCCGGATCGGCCGCGGCCGAGGCGCGCGTGCGCGAATACCGCTGGATGCTCGAGGAGTACCGGGTCTCGCTGTTCGCGCAGCAACTGGGCACCGTGGCGCCGGTTTCGCCGAAGCGGCTGGACAAGCTCTGGGAGGA
>CAYXJM010000408.1:0-3008 GCA_964465455.1 uncultured Klebsiella sp. | reverse complement strand
TATGGGAGGGCGCAGGAGCCGTGAGGTATGGGGCGGGGAGATGTCAGAGGGTGCGAACGTCGATGGCAACTGCACCACGGCGATGTAAAACAGGGGTTGCGCGTCGATGGCGAGCGAGAGCATCGCTGCAGTCGTCGCACAGACGCTGACGCATGCCTTCGGGCATTTGCCCGCCGTGCCGCAATGCGGGCAGTGCGCTGGCTTGACGTGCCTCGCGTCGACGCAGTGTCCGTCGTGGTGAGCCGCGTGCATGGCGTGGCTGCGGGAGGCGGACTCCGTGGCCGGCGACTGGATGCGGTAGGCGAAGGCCTCCGAGGGCAGGACAAGGCCAACCCAGAGCGCAACGAATATCACGACGGCACGTTTGAGCATCGGATCGACTTTCGACAGGACAACCCAGATAGCGATCGCCAGGGCAGCTTGCGCCCCACCCCGGGTCGTGTCAAGCGAGCGCACCACGGTTGCAATTGTCGTGGCGTCGCGCCTCAATAAGGCCTCGCACTGGCGCCGCTGCAGGCGGCGCGGGGCAGCCCGTCCAATGGATTGGAGAGGCGCGCATGATCGCAGGGATGCTTGCCGGCGCGGCCGGCATCGTCGTCGCCACCCGGCTTCCCGTACTTCCCGGCCTCGCGGCCATCGCGGCCGCGGTGCCGCTCGCCGCCGCGCTGGCGTGTTGGCGCCGGCCGCTGCCGCGGCTCGCCGCCTGCCTCGTGCTGGGTCTCGCCTGGGGATGCCTGCGCGGTCACGAACTGCTGGCCCGCGTGCTGCCGAGCGCGCTCGAAGGGCGCGAGCTGACGGTGCGGCTCTGCGTCGAGGGCCTGCCGCTCGTGCGCCACGACGCGCGCGGCGAGTCGTGGCGGCTGCGCGCGCGCGTGCTCGACCCGCTGCCCGGCGCGTCGGGTCCGCTGGCGCTCTGGCAGGGGCGGCGCGTCGAGCTCGGCTGGTACGGGCCGGCGGCCTTCGCGCCCGGCCAGGCCTGGGGCATGACGCTCAGGCTGCGTGCGCCGCGCGGCTTCGCGAATCCCGGCGGTTTCGACTACCAGGCCTGGCTGCTGGGCCAGGGCGTCGATGCCACCGGCTACGCGGTGAACAAGGCGCCGCTGCTGCGACTCGACGATGCGCTGTGCCGCGCCCCGCTCGATCGCTGGCGCTACCGGCTGCGCGCGCGTCTCGAACGGCTGCTCGCCGACGAACCGCAGCTCGGCAAGCTGCTCGCGGTGACGCTGGGCGACGCCTCGCGCTTCTCCGCCGCGGACTGGGAGCTGTTCGCGCGCACGGGCACCACGCACCTGATGGTGATCAGCGGCATGCACATCACGCTGGTGGCGATGCTGGTGACGGGGCTCGCCGGTTTCGCGGCGCGTGCGTGGCCGCGCGCGCTGCTGCTCCTGCCCGCGCGCAGCTGGGGCATGCTGGCGGCGGCGCCGGCCACGCTCGCCTACGGCGCGCTCGCCGGCATGGGCGTGTCGGTGCAGCGCGCGCTGCTGATGGTCGCGGTGCTGTTCCTGTTCGGTCTGCGCGAGCGCCAGCTGCAGCCCTGGCTCGCGTACGCGCTCGCGCTGCTCGCGGTGCTGGTACTGCAGCCGCTCGCGGCCATGCAGGCGGGCTTCTGGCTCAGCTTCATCACGGTGGGCGCGCTGCTGCTGGCCTTCGCGGGACGCCTCGCGCCGCCGGGGCGCGTGCAGCTCGTGTGGCTGCCGCAATTCGTGGTGGCGGTGGCGCTCGGCTGCCCGCTGCTGCTCGCCGGGCAGGCCCAGGCCGCGCTGGGCCCGCTGGTCAATGCCGTGGCGATTCCGCTCGCCGATCTCGTGGTCGTGCCGGCAGCGCTCGCGGGCTGCCTGCTGCTGGCCCCGGGCGATGCCTTTGCCTGGCCGCTGCTGAAACTCGCGCTGCTCGGACTGGAACTGCTGACCCGGTTGCTGGAGCGCGCCGCTGCGATCAGTCCGGCACTGCCCGCGATGGCGCCGGCGACCGATGCGTGGCGCATCGCGTTGGCGGCTCTCGGCACGCTCTGGCTGCTGCTGCCGCGCGGGTTTCCCGCGCGCGCCGCGGGCGTCGTGCTGTTGCTGCCGCTGGTCCTGCCCGCGCGCGCGGCGCCGCCGCTGCTGGAGTTGCTGATGCTGGACGCGGGGCAGGGCAGCGCGGTCGTGGTGCGCACCGCCGCGCACAGCCTGGTCTACGACGCCGGGCCGCGCTTCAGCGAGCGCTTCGAGGCGGGCGGGGCCATCGTCGCGCCGGCGCTGGCCCGGGCCGGCGTGCGCCGGCTCGACCGCCTGGTGATCAGCCATGCCGACAACGATCATGCCGGCGGGGCGGCGGGACTGCTGGCAGCACTGCCGGCGGACGATGTGATCGGCGGCGAACGCGTCGCCGGCATCGGGCTGCGACGCTGCACGCGCGGCCTGACGTGGGAATGGGATGGCGTCGAGTTCGCGCTGCTGCACCCGCCGGCGACGCTGCCGGCCGCGGACAACAACCGCTCCTGCGTGCTGCGCATCGCGGCGGCGGGGCGCGTATTCCTGCTCGCCGGCGACATCGAGTCGGAGGCGGAGGCAATGCTGATCGGGCACGCGCGCGACGCCGTGCGGGCCGATGCGCTGCTGGTGCCGCACCACGGCAGCCGCAGCTCCTCCACGCCTGCCTTCGTGGCGGCGGTGCGGCCGCGCTACGCGCTGGTCTCCGCCGGTTACCGCAACCGTTTCGGGCACCCGCATCCCGAGGTCATTGCGCGTTACCGCGCGGCAGGCGCCACGGTCCTCGAGACGGCGCGCCACGGCGCGGTGCGCCTGCGCGTCGAAGCCGACGGCACGATCGCGCCGCCCGAGCGCTGGCGCGTCGATCACCGGCGGTTCTGGTATGCGCCCGAAGACCTCATCCCTCGCTAGGTGCGCATCATGCCCGCGACCGTGATCGACATGTGGCTCCGACCCGGCGTGGCGAGGGGTGGGCCCGTGCCGCGAGCGGACATGTGGATGCCGAAATCGCCGGGAGCGATTTCGGCAACACGC
>CAYXJM010000407.1:0-3010 GCA_964465455.1 uncultured Klebsiella sp. | reverse complement strand
TGAACGGCGTGAATCAGGGGTTCGGCCAGCGCGGCACCTGCATGCCCAGCGCATCGCGGATCAGCTGGTCCTGCTGCGCGAGGTGCAGCGCGGCGTAGCCGGCGGCAGGCGCGGCCGAGGCCTCGCGCCCGGCGTACTCCAGGTAGAGGTCGCGGTTGTGCTCGCGCACCACCTGGCGCATGTGGTGCTGGCTGCTAAACCACGCGCCCTGGTTCTGCGGCTCCTCCTGGCACCAGGTCACCTCGAGCAGGTTGCGGTACGGCGCGATCGCCGCGAGCAGCTCCTGCTGCGGGAACGGATACAGCTGCTCGATGCGCACGATCGCCACGTGCTCGAGCTTCTCCTCGTTGCGCCGGTCGCGCAGCTCGTAGTACACCTTGCCGCTCGCCAGCACCACGCGCGAGACGGCGTCGGGATCGATCGCATCGGTCTCGCCGATCACGCTGCGGAACGAACCCTCGGCGAGCTCGGTGAGCTCGGAGACGGCGTCCTTGTGGCGCAGCAGGCTCTTCGGCGTGAACACCACGAGTGGCTTGCGCAGCTTGCGCACCGCCTGGCGGCGCAGCAGGTGGTAGATCTGCGCCGGCGTCGTCGGCACGCAGATCTGGATGTTGTGCTCGGCGCAGAGCTGCAGGAAGCGCTCGAGGCGCGCCGAGGAGTGTTCCGGCCCCTGCCCCTCGTAGCCGTGCGGCAGCAGCATGGTCAGGCCGCACAGGCGCGCCCACTTGTGCTCGCCGCTGGTGATGAACTGGTCGATCACGATCTGCGCGCCGTTGGCGAAGTCGCCGAACTGCGCCTCCCACAGGATCAGCGCGTTCGGCGTGGTGGTCGCGTAGCCGTACTCGAAGCCGAGCACCGCGAGCTCGCTGAGCAGCGAGTCGTAGATGTAGAACGGGGCCTGCCCCTCGCCGAGGTGCGCGAGCGGCACGTGCGTGCTGCCGTCGTTCTGGTTGTGCAGCACGGCGTGGCGGTGCGAGAAGGTGCCCCGGCCCACGTCCTGCCCGGTCAGGCGCACCAGGCAGCCTTCGTCGAGCAGCGAGGCGTAGGCCAGCAACTCGGCGAAGCCCCAGTTGACCGGCATCGCCGCCGCGCTCATCAGGCGGCGGTCCTCGTAGATCTTCTGCACCTGGCGCTGCAGCACGAAGCCCTCGGGCAGCGCGCACATGCGCGCGCCGAGCTCCTTCAGCTTCGCGAGCTCGAGGCGCGTGTCGGCGGTCGCGGTGGTGGCGTGCCCGAGGTAAGGCCTCCAGTCGACGTAGAGCTTGGTGTTGGGCTCGGTCACCAGGCTCTTGGCCACGTGCTGGCCGCTCTCGAGCGCCGCGCGGTAGCTCTCGATCTTCGTGCGCTCCTGCTCCGGCGTCAGCACGCCCTCGGCGACCAGGCGCTGCGCGTACAGCGTGCGCGTGCTCGGGTGGCTGCGGATCTTCTGGTACATCAGCGGCTGCGTGGCAGCCGGCTCGTCGGCCTCGTTGTGGCCGCGGCGGCGGTAGCAGACCAGGTCGATCACCACGTCCTTGCGGAACTGCTGGCGGTAGTCCGTCGCCAGCTGCGTGACGAACAGCACCGCTTCCGGGTCGTCGCCGTTCACGTGGAAGATCGGCGCCTGCACCATCTTCGCGACGTCGGTGCAGTACTCCGTCGAGCGTGCGTCCTCGCGCCGGCTGGTGGTGAAGCCGACCTGGTTGTTCAGCACGATGTGGATCGTGCCGCCGGTGCCGTAACCGCGCGTCTGCGACATCTGGAAGGTTTCCATCACCACGCCCTGCCCGGCGAAGGCCGCGTCGCCGTGGATGATGACCGGCACGACCTGGTCGCGCTCGACGTTGCCGCGCCGGTCCTGGCGCGCGCGCACGCTGCCCTCGACCACCGGTGCGACGATCTCGAGGTGCGAGGGGTTGAAGGCGAGCGCGATGTGCATCTCGCCGCCCGGGGTCATCACGTTCGACGAGAAGCCCTGGTGGTACTTCACGTCGCCCGAGCCCTGGTAGATCGCGCGACCCTCGAACTCCTCGAACAGGCTCGCCGGGTTCTTGCCGAAGATGTTCACCAGCACCGCCAGCCGCCCGCGGTGCGCCATGCCGACGACCACTTCCTTGGTGCCGTAGCCGCCCGAGCGCTGCAGCAGCTCGTCCATCATCGGGATCAGGCTCTCGCCGCCCTCGAGGCCGAAGCGCTTCGCCCCCGGGTAGCGCGCCGCGAGGAACTGCTCCAGGCCCTCGGCCGCGGTGAGCCGCTCCAGCAGGTGCAGCTTCACGCCGGCGTCGTACTCGGGCGCCGAGCGCACGCCGTCCATGCGGCGCTGGATCCAGTGCCGCTCCTCGGTGGAGACGATGTGCATGAACTCGGCGCCGACGGCGCGGCAATAGGTGCGCTCGAGCGCCTCGACGATCTCGCGCAGCGTCGCCTCGGCCTTGCCGATGTAGAGCGAGCCGGTCTGGAAGACCGTGTCGAAATCGGCCTCCGAGAGCTGGTGGAACGACAGCTCCAGGTCGGGAACGTGCTCGCGTTCGGCGAGCCCGAGCGGGTCGAGCGCCGCCTTCTGGTGGCCGCGCTGGCGGTAGGCGCTGATCAGCTGCACCACGCGCACCTGCTTGCGCTCGTACTCGGTGCTGATCCCCGGATGGACGATCGGCGCGGCCGGGCGCGACTTCTGGCGTGCGAGCAGCGCGAACTGCTCCTGCACGGTGGAGTGCGGCACGTCGATCTGCGCGCCGTCGACATGGGGCAGGCGGTCGAAGTAGTCGCGCCACTCCGCGGCGATCGCGTTCGGATCGCGCAGGTAGGCCTCGTACATCGCTTCCACGTAAACGGCGTTGCCGCCGGAAATGTGGGAGCTGCGCCACAACAGCTCCATCGTGCCCTGCTGCATCCCGTCCTGCCTCCGCCCCGGCGCCCGCGCGCGAGGTCGCGCGCAGCCGCGGCGATTCTAGCCCAAAGTGCTGCCCATCTCAGCCGCAATGCCAAAAAGAAACGGCGCCCCGGGGGGCGCCGTCAGAGTGGCCGATGTCGG
>CAYXJM010000406.1:0-3029 GCA_964465455.1 uncultured Klebsiella sp. | reverse complement strand
GCGCGACGAGCAGGACCTCGGGCGCGTCGCCGCGCTGTTCCGCGAGTACCAGCAGGGGCTGGGCGAGGACCTGTGCTTCCAGGGCTTCGAGCGCGAGCTGGCCTCGCTGCCGGGGCCCTACGCGCCGCCCATCGGCGCCCTGCTGCTCGCCGAGAGCGCGGGGGAAGCCATCGGCTGCGTGGCCATGCGCGCGATCGAGCCCGGTGTCTGCGAGATGAAGCGCCTGTACGTCCGTGCGGGCCGGCGCGGTGCGGGGCTCGGGCGCGCGCTCGCCCTCGCCGCGATCAGGGCGGCGCGCGACGCGGGACACGCGACGATGCGCCTCGACACGCTGGTCCGGCTGAAGGAAGCCATGGCGCTGTACCGCGACCTCGGCTTCCGCGAGCGCGGGCCCTATTACGACAATCCGCTCGGCAACGTGGCGTACTGGGAGCTCGACCTCCGCCATTACACGGGCAGCGCGGGAGAATCAGCATGACGCAGTTGCGCAAGTTCATCGCCGGGGCCGCCTGCCCGTCCTGCAAGCAGGTCGACAAGCTCTTCGTCACCGTGCAGGACGGCGCCATGGTGTGCGAATGCGTGAGCTGCGGCTTCCGCGACGTGCGCGAGCGCGATGCCGAGCCCGGGACCGCGGAGTTCGCCCGGGGGCTCGGCGAGCCGGCGCCGGAGACCAGCGTGGTCCGCATCGTCGAGCCCTGAACCGCCGCGCGAACACACTCGCGCAACCCCGTGATCGTGCAATGTTTTGTCGCACGCCCCGATTTACGTTGTTATACTTCGCGCGCTTTGCATTGACCCAACGCAATGCAAGGGGATAACACGAGCGTGAAAGTCGCGCTGGCCGGGCCGGCGCGCGCCGTCGGCCCATCGACGGTCCGCCCGCATCCGGAACAGAGCGCCGCGCCGAACCGGCAGGTTGGTCGCGCGGCGCGACTTTTACCAAAAAGGGAGAGTTAGGAGACATGTTGCGAGCAGCCACACGACGCCGTCTGCTGCCATTCGCACTGCCGGGGGCAACGCTGTCCGCGTTCTCCGGCAGTCTGCTGGCAGCCGAAGCCGGGCATTCTTCGGTCAACATGACCCGCGGCGTGACCGAGGTCAGCCACCGCATCTACGACCTGCACATGTACACGCTGTGGGTCTGCGCGGCGATCGGCGTGGTCGTGTTCGGGGTCATGTTCTATTCGATCTTCGCGCACCGCAAGTCGAAGGGCGCCGTTGCGGCGCACTTCCACGAGAGCACCACGCTCGAGATCGCGTGGACCATCGTGCCCTTCCTGATCCTCGGCACCTTCGCCGCGCCCGCCACCAAGACGCTGCTGCAGATCTACAACGCCGACGAGGCCGCCCTCGACGTGATGATCACGGGCTACCAGTGGAAGTGGAAGTACGAGTACCTCGACAAGGGCGTCAGCTTCTTCTCCGCGCTCGCGACCGCGCCGGCCGAGTACAACAACCAGGCGCCGAAGGGTGAGCACTACCTGCTCGAGGTCGACGAGCCGCTGGTCATCCCCGCCGGCAAGAAGGTGCGCTTCCTCGTCACCGCCGCCGACGTGATCCACTCGTGGTGGGTGCCGCAGCTCGCGGTCAAGAAGGACGCGATCCCCGGCTTCGTGAACGAGACCTGGACCAAGGTCGACGAGCCCGGCATCTACCGCGGCCAGTGCGCGGAGCTGTGCGGCAAGGACCACGGCTTCATGCCGATCGTCGTGAACGTGCTGCCGGAAGCCGAGTTCGACACGTGGCTGGCCAAGCGCAAGGAAGAGGCCGACGCCGAGAAGGCGCTGATGGCGCAGACCTTCACGATGGACGAGCTGATGGCGCGTGGCGAGAGCGTCTACGCGAAGGCCTGTGTTTCCTGCCACCAGCCGAACGGCGAAGGCGTGCCCGGCGCATTCCCCGCGCTGAAGGGCGGCGTGCTCACCACGGGGCCGATCGCGGGGCACCTCGATCGCGTGGTCAACGGCAAGCAGGGCACCGCGATGGCCGCCTTCGGCGCGCAGCTGAACGAGGCCGACATCGCCGCCGTGATCACCTACGAGCGCAATTCGTGGGGCAACAACATGGGTGACATGTTGCAGCCGATCGACGTTGCCAAGTTCAAGAAAGCGAAGTAAGCAGGAGCAACACCATGGGTGCAGATCATCACGGGCCCGCGAAGGGCATAACCCGCTGGCTGTTCACGACCAACCACAAGGACATCGGCACGATGTACCTGTGGTTCAGCTTCGCGATGTTCCTCCTCGGCGGCACGTTCGCGCTGGTCATCCGCGCCGAGCTGTTCCAGCCCGGCCTGCAGATCGTGAAGCCGGAATTCTTCAACCAGATGACCACCATGCACGGTCTCGTGATGGTGTTCGGGGCGATCATGCCCGCGTGGGTCGGCCTGGGCAACTGGATGATACCCATGATGATCGGCGCGCCCGACATGGCGCTGCCGCGCATGAACAACTGGAGCTTCTGGATCCTGCCGTTCGCGTTCACGATGCTAGCCGCGACGCTGTTCACCGACGCCGGCGCGCCGAACTTCGGCTGGACCTTCTACGCGCCGCTGTCGACGACCTACGCGCCGAGCACCGTGACGTTCTTCATCTTCGGCGTGCACCTGATGGGCATGTCCTCGATCATGGGCTCGATCAACATCATCGCCACGATCATGAACATGCGCGCTCCCGGCATGACCTACATGAAGATGCCGATGTTCGTCTGGACCTGGTTCATCACCGCCTTCCTGCTGATCGCCGTGATGCCGGTGCTCGCGGGCGCGGTCACGATGATGCTGTTCGACATCCACTTCGGCACCAGCTTCTTCAGCGCGGCCGGCGGCGGCGACCCCGTGCTGTTCCAGCACGTGTTCTGGTTCTTCGGCCACCCCGAGGTGTACATCATGATCCTGCCGGCCTTCGGCGTGATCAGCGAGGTGCTGCCCACCTTCGCGCGCAAGCCGCTGTTCGGCTACAGCTCGATGGTGTACGCGACCGCCTCGATCGCCTTCCTGAGCTTCATCGTGTGGGCGCACCACATGTACA
>CAYXJM010000405.1:0-3042 GCA_964465455.1 uncultured Klebsiella sp. | reverse complement strand
GCGCAGACGCCGGCGCTCACGATGTTCGCGCTGGCGCCGATCAGCGTGGCGTTGCCGCCCAGCGTGCCGCCGAACATCATGCCGACGAACAAGGGCAGCGTGCTGGCGGGCCACGCGGCGAAATTGTCCGCCAGCGCCACTTCCGGCACCGCCTGGACGACGACCAGGTAGGCCTTGGTCGTGACCAGGGCCGCCGCCACCACGGGCGTGTTCGCGAGCACGCTCGACATCACGCCGATGGTGGCGAGCAGCGCCAGCGCGACCACCGTGAAGGCGTTGCCGAACCAGTCGTTCAGGCGCGTCGCGAGGCTCTGCAGCAGGCCGGTCTCGGTGATGGCCTGCACGAGGCAGAACGAGGCGCCGATGAAGATCAGCGTCTTCCAGTCCACCTCGCGCAGCACCTGCTCCACCGGTTCGACGTGCAGCTGGTAGACCACGAGCAACGCGAGCGTGGCGCCGAGGATGGCCACCTCGGGCGCGGCCAGCGGCACCGGCAGCGTTTCGCCGAGCAGGAACAGGCCCACCATCAGCGCCAGCACCACCAGCGCGAGCAGCGCGAATCCGGGCTTTTGCATCGGCGCCGGGGGCTGTTCGACGACCTCGGCGCGCGCACGCCAGATCGCCGGCATCAGCCACGGCAGCATCGGTACCACCACCAGCACCGTCAGCAGTCCCGCGGGGCTGACCCGCTGCAGGTAGTCGCCGAAGCTCATGCCGATCGAGCTGCCGACCAGGAAGGTGGCCGGATCGCCGACCAGCGTCAGCAGGCCGGCGGCGTTGCTGACCAGCGCGGTGAGAATCATCGGGGCGACGAAGTCCACCTTCAGCGCGCGTGCCACGCCGATCACGATCGGTGCCAGCAGCACCACGGTGGTCGCGTTCGGCAGCAGCGCGCACACCGGTGCCACCAGTGCCACCAGCAGGAGCAGGAAGCGCCGGCCGCTGCCGGCGCAGGCGTGCAGGTACATCGCGCCGATGTGCTCGAACACGCCGGTGCGCCCGAGCATGCGGGCCACGACCATGCCGCCGAACAGCAGCGCCAGCGGCCCGCCGGCGACGCGCATCGCCGCCGTGATGCCGCCGGTGTCGATGAGCCCGCATGCGAGCAGCGCGCACACGCCGAGCAGCGCGGTCACCATCATGTCCAGCAGGTCGAGCGCGATCACCAGGATCACGGTGGCGAAGATGCCGAGCGTCAGGTAGATCTGCAGTTCGCTCATGCTGTCCCGGTACTCACTTGAGTGGCGGCGCCTGCATCAGGCCGCCGTCCTGCCACAGCCGGTTCGGACCGCGCTCCAGCCCCAGCGCGCTGCCCTTCCCGAGGTTCCGCTCGTAGATCTCGCCGTAGTTGCCGACCGCGCTCACGCCGCGCAGCAGCCAGCCTGGAGCGAGGCCCAGCGCGCCGGCGATCATCGCGAACTCCTCCGAGTCGGTGACGCCCCAGGCCGGCGCGTAGATGGGCAGCGTGCCGGTGGCCGCCGCGGCGGCGTCGATGCCGGACTCCTCGGCGAGGACCAGGCCGGCCGCCACCCAGCGCACGATGGTCTCCCAGGCCGGGTCGTCGGCGCGCACGACCGCGCCGATCGGTTCGCGCGATATCGCCCGCGGCAGAATGCGGTAGCGCGCCGGTTCGTCGGCACGCAAGCGCAGCGCCGCCAGTTGCGAGGCCTCGGCGCTGAGCGCCGCGCACTGCCCGGCGAAGAAGGCCTCGGCCGCTGCGCCGGCGGATGGGGCCGGGTGCAACCGGACCTTCAAGTCCGTGCGCGCCGACAGGTCACGCAGGCGCTCGCTGTGCGAGGTGTCGCGCTCCACGCAGATGGTCGCGCCGGCCAGGTCGCGCGGGTCCTGCGCGGCGCTGTCGACCGGGACCATGAAGCTCTGCCCGTCGTGCAGGAGCGTGGCCGGGAACCGCACGCTGAGCAGCGCCTCGCGCGACAGCGTCCAGGTGGTGTTGGCGAGCAGCAGGTCGACCCGGCGCATCAGCAGGGCGGGGAAGCGCTCCGAGGCCGCCAGCGGCGTGAACGCGACGCGTGCGGCGTCGCCCAGCACGGCCGCGGCGACGGCGTGGCAGAAGTCCGTCTCGAGTCCGTGCCAGCGTCCCTGGTCGTCCTGCTCCGCGAACCCGGGAACGGCCGTGCTCACCCCGCAGCGCAACTCGCCGCGCTCGCGCACCGCCTGCACGGTCGTGCCGGCATTCGCGGGCGCGTGCCACAGGCCGGCGGCGAGCAGCACGGCGCACAGGTGCCGCGCCCTCTGCCAGCCCCTTTCTCGCCCTCGACGCATGTGTCGCCCCGATTGCCGGTGGATTGCGCAAATCTGCAGCACACCCGCCGCACCGGTCAAGCGACGGGCACCGCCCGCAGGCCCGCGTTGCGCGGCGGCAGGGGCGATTCCCTTCGCATGCTGCGACAGATACTTTGCATTTCATGACGCGCGCGCTAAGGTGGAGGCGGTCCCGGCCGCCGCCGTTTGCCCGGACCGGACACGCTGTTCCCCGGAGAATGCGCACGATGGTCTACCTGGTGCGAGCCGCCGCGCTCACGAATTATGCCGAGATCGCCCGCCAGTCCGGCCTGGACCCGGCCGCGCTGCTGCGCAGGCACGGCATGAGCCTGAAGCTGATCGCAGATCCCGAGCGACGCATCCCGACCCTGAAGGTCGTCGAGCTGCTGGAGGAATCGGCGCAACGCGCGGGTTGCCCGGCCTTCGGCCTGCGCATGGCCGAGTCGCGCCAGCTCGCGGACATGGGCGGCATCAGCCTGCTGCTGACGCACCAGCGCACCCTGGGCGACGTGCTGCAGACGCTGCTCGACCACATGCACCTGATCGTCCCGTCGATGGCGATGGCGCTGGAGCGCGCAGCCGGGGTCGCCTTGCTGCGCGTGAAGCTGGTGAGCGGCGAGGGCATTTACTCCCCGCAGGGCGAGGAACTGGCCATGGGCGTGCTCTGCAACGCGTGCAGGTCGCTCATCGGCTCGCAGTGGCGGCCGCGCCGCGTGACGTTCATGCATGCGGCGCCGCCGGACCTCCGCGTGCACCAGC
>CAYXJM010000404.1:0-3048 GCA_964465455.1 uncultured Klebsiella sp. | reverse complement strand
CCGACCGCGACGCTCTGCATCGACTGCAAGACGCTCGAAGAGATCAAGGAAAAGCAGGAACACGGCTGACCGGCGGCCCGCCGCACGGCATTTCGCACGGGGCCGCCACCGGGGCCCTGTCGACCGGATGGCAAGCTCCGCGTACCGGGGGCGCTTCGCTCCCTCCCCCACGGGCCCCCTCCACCTCGGCTCCCTGAGCACGGCGCTCGCCAGCTTCCTCGACGCGCGCGCGCAGGGCGGCGCGTGGCTGCTGCGCATCGAAGACCTCGACCCGCCGCGCGAACAACGCGGCGCAACCGGGCGGATACTCGCCAGCCTGCGCGCGCACGCCCTGCACTGGGACGAGGCCGTGCTGTACCAGCACGCCCGCGCAAGCGCGTACGCCGAGGTGATCGGCGCGCTGCTGCAGAGCGGGCTTGCGTTCCATTGCACCTGCAGCCGCCAGGACCTGCAGCGCCGCCACGGGACGCACGCCCCGGCATGCCCGCAGTCGCGCACGCCGCCCGCCGGGGAGTACGCGATACGGCTGCGGGCGCACGGAACTCCCTATGGCTTTCACGACCTGTTCCTCGGCGAGGTCGAACTGCCCGGCCCGGAAGGCACGGACGATTTCGTGATCCGTCGCCGCGACGGTCTCTACGCCTACCAGCTCGCGGTCGTGATCGACGACGCCTTCCAGGGCATCACGCACGTCGTGCGCGGCCGCGACCTGCTCGACTCGACGCCTCACCAGGTCTTCCTGCGCCGACTGCTCGGCATGGCGCCGGTGAGCTACGGTCACATCCCGCTGCTGCTCAACTCCGACGGCCAGAAGCTCAGCAAGCAGAACCACGCGCCGCCGCTCGACGACGCGCGGGCGCCGCAGAACCTCCTGCTCTGTCTCGACGCGCTGGGACAGGCGCCGCCGCCCGCGTCACGGCGGGGCGACTGCACGGCAATCCTCGCATGGGCGATCGCGCACTGGCGCCGCGACGCGGTGCCGGCGCGGGATCGCGTCGTGTAGGCGGAGCGGCGCGCGCCGCCGCCCCTGCATTGGCAAATTGCGGCGCCGCTCTTTAACATCGCCACCATCGATCGGGGCGACACGCTATGTACCTGAACAGGATCCTGCTGCTGGTGCTGGTGCTGCTGTACGTGTTCGCACCGATCATGGCCGACTGGATCGCGGCGGGCGGCACGCAGTGGTACCGACCCCACGTGATCTGGCTGCTCGTGATCGTCGCCTCCGCACTCGCGCTCTACCGGGAGCGAAACGATGGGGCTTGATCTCGGCGCGATCCTGCTCCTCGTCGTCGCCTACCTCTGCCTGCTGTTCGCGATCGCGTGGGCCACCGATCGCGGCTTCGTCCCCGAGGCGGTCGCGTCGCACCCGCTGGTCTACACGCTGTCGCTCGGCATCGTCGCCGGCGCGTGGCCCCTGTTCGGCATCCTCGCGATCGCGGCGCACTTCGGCTACGGCCATCTCAGCTATTTCGTCGGCATGGGCGTGATGTTCCTGTTCGCTCCCCTGCTGCTGATGCCGCTGTGGCGCATCTGCCGTCACTACCAGCTCACGTCGCTCGCGGACCTGCTCGCCTTCCGCTACCGCGGCGCACACGTGGGCGCGATCGTGACGATCGGACTCCTCGTCGCCGCGATGCCGCTGCTGATGGCGCAGATCAAGATCGTGTCGGGGCTCGGGGCGCGCCTCGCCGGCTACACGGCGCCGGCGGATGCACCGCAGAGCCTGGGACTGGTATTCGCCGGCGCCATCACGGTGTTCGCGATCCTCTTCGGCGCACGCCCGATCTCGGAGCAGGAGCGGCACAACGGCCTCGTGGTCACGATGGCCTTCGAGTCGCTGGTGAAGCTCTGCTGCTTCCTGCTGCTGGGCGCGTTCGCGCTGTGGCACGTGCACGGCGGCAGCGACGGACTCTCGGAATGGCTCCGCACCCAGCCTGGACAGCTCGAGACGCTGCACGACAGCGTGCGTTCGAGTTCCGCGCACATGATGACGCTCGCCTTCTTCGCCGCGGTCGTCGGACTGCCCGACCTGTTCCACATGGCGCTCTACGAGAACCCGAGCACGCGGGCCGTCACCCGCGCCAGCTGGGGCTTCCCGCTGTTCCTGCTGCTGCTGAGCCTGCCGGTGCTGCCGGTGCTGTGGGCGGGCATGAAGCTCGGCGCGCCGACGCCGATGGAGTACATCGGCATCGACATCGGTCTGAAGAGCGGCAGCCCCGGCGTGGCACTGCTCGCGTTCATCGCCGGCGTCTCCGCCGCGACGTCGATGATCGTGGTGAGCACGCTCGCGCTCGCCTCGATGACGGTCAACAACCTCGTGCTGCCCTTCTTCCGCCCCAACGACGGCACGAATCCCTACCGTCGCCTGACGCTGACCCGCGCGACACTCACCGCCGTGATCGTCTTCTCGGCCTACCTGCTCTCGATCGGCCTGAAGGACGAAGGTTCGGTGGAAGAACTCGGGTTCACCGCGTTCATTGCCGCCGCCCAGTTCTTCCCCGGCACCTTCGCGCTGCTGTACTGGCCCCGCGCGAACCGCACCGGCTTGCTGGGCGGACTCGCCGCCGGCTTCGCGGTATGGGGATTGATGGTCGCCGCGCCCGAACCGGGCTCCACGCTCGCCGCACTGCAGGCCGCGCTGCCCTTCGCCATCGCCGACAATGCCTGGGCCGGCTCGGCCGCGAACAGCGTGATCGCCAATGCGCTGGTGCTCGTCGCACTGTCCTATGTCAGCCGCCAGACCCGCGAGGAGCGCGAAGCCGCCATCAGCTGCAGCCTGGACAACCTGAGCGGTCCGGCCCGGCACCAGCTGAAGGCGCGCACGCCAGCGGATTTCGTCGCCGGCCTGAGCGCCGCGCTGGGCGTGGCGCACGCCGAGCGGGTGGTGGAACGCGCACTGCGCGACCTCGACTACCAGGACAGCGAGTCGCGCCCCTACGCGATGCGCCGCCTGCGCGACCGCATCGAAGCCAACCTGTCGCGCCTGGTCGGCGCATCGGTCGCGATGGAACTGATCAACCGGTGCGTGCCTTATGTGCGCGAGGA
>CAYXJM010000403.1:0-3069 GCA_964465455.1 uncultured Klebsiella sp. | reverse complement strand
TTCATGGCCGCGGTGCTGTCCTCGGAAATGCACAACACCGACAAGGTGGTGGTGCTGATCGAGGAGTGCCGCCACATGAAGCTGCCGCTGGTGCTGCCGGACGTGAACACCAGCGAGTTCCGCTTCACCGTGAACGGGCGCGGCGAGGTGGTCTACGGCCTGGGCGCGATCAAGGGCATCGGCGAAGGCCCGGTGGAGAGCCTGGTGCAGGCGCGCGAACAGGAAGGTCCGTTCCGCGATCTCTTCGACTTCTGCCGCCGCACCGATCCGCGGAAAGTCAACAAGCGCGCCCTCGAGGCGCTGATCCGCTCCGGCGCGATGGACGGTCTCGGCGCCCCGCGGCCGGTGCTGATGGCCGCGATGGGCGAGGCCCTGAAGGCCGCCGAGCAGCAGGCGCGCAATCTCGACGTCGGCCTGCTCGACATGTTCGCCGACACCGCGGCGCCCGCCGCGGCCGACGTGTACGCCGATTTCGCGCAGGCGCCGGCGTGGAGCGCGCGCGAGCGGCTGCGCGGCGAGAAGGAGACGCTCGGCCTGTACGTGACCGGGCATCCGATCGACGACCACGAGGCCGAGATCTCGCAGTTCATCCGCACGCGCATCGTGCAGCTGCGCGCCGACCAGGAACCGCAGCGCATCGTCGGGCTCGTGGTCGGGATGCGCACCATGAAGAGCAAGCGCGGCGACGACATCGCCTTCGTGCAGCTCGACGACCGCACCGCGCGCATCGAGGTGACGCTGTTCGCCGACGTCTACCGTTCCTGCCGCGAGCACGTGGTGAAGGACAGTTTCCTCGTGGTCGAGGGCGTGGTCAGCCTCGACGACTTCTCCGGTGCGCTGCGCATGCGCGCCAACGAGGCCTACACGCTTGGCGAGGCGCGCCGGCGCTTCGCCCGCGAACTGGTGCTCCAGCTCGGCGCCGCCGATTTCGGCCCGGACCTGCCGGAGACGCTGGGACGCCTGCTGGGCGGCGGCCGCGCGCGCGAGGGCTGCGCGGTGCGCGTGGTCTACAGCGCCCCCGGGGCCAGGGCGGAGATCAGCCTCGGGTCCGGGTGGCGCCTGTCGCCGAGCGACGAGGCGCTGGCGCGGCTGCGCGAGTGCTTCGGCCCCGAGCGCGTCCGGTTGCGCTATGCCTGAGGGCGCGCTGCTGCGCATGGAAGTTTCGCGGTCGCCTTGCTAAGCTTGGCCTCCCGTTTTTGCGCCCCCCAGGACCCCGGCCCTCGATGAATCCCAATTTTCTCGATTTCGAACAGCCCATCGCCGAGCTCGAGGCCAAGATCGAGGAGCTGCGGCTGGTCGGCAACGACAACGAGATCAACATCACCGACGAAATCGAGAAGCTCCGCCTGAAGAGCGACCGCCTCACCGAGAAGATCTACGCGAACCTCACGCCGTGGCAGATCGTGAAGGTCGCGCGCCACCCGCGCCGGCCCTATACGCTCGACTACATCGAGCGCATCTTCACCGACTT
The DNA here is from genome assembly GCA_964465455.1 of uncultured Klebsiella sp. GTDB lineage: Bacteria > Pseudomonadota > Gammaproteobacteria > Pseudomonadales > UBA5518 > UBA5518. The sequence continues at coordinate 1,598 of CAYXJM010000403.1, read as the reverse complement.
CGACGAATTGCACGGCGATCGCCACTTCGGCGACGACAACGCGATCGTCGGCGGCATGGCGCGCCTCGACGGCCAGCCGGTCATGGTGATCGGGCAGGAGAAGGGCCGCGGCGTGAGCGAGAAGGTGCGGCGCAATTTCGGCATGCCGAAGCCCGAGGGCTACCGCAAGGCGATGCGGCTGATGCAGCTCGCGGAGCGTTTCGCGCTGCCCGTGATCACGCTGATCGACACCCCCGGCGCCTATCCCGGCATCGACTCCGAGGAGCGCGGCATCAGCGAGGCGATCGCACAGAACCTGGCGGTGATGTCGCGGTTGCGCACGCCGCTCGTCTGCATCGTGATCGGCGAGGGCAGCTCGGGCGGGGCGCTCGGCATCGGGGTCGGGGACCACCTGGCGATGCTGCAGTACGCGACCTACTTCGTGATCTCGCCGGAAGGCTGCGCGAACATCATCTGGAAGACATCCGAGAAGGCCCCCGAGGCCGCCGAGGCGATGGGCGTCACCTCGAGCGTGCTGCAGGAGCTCGGCATCGTCGATGCGACGATCCCCGAGCCGCTCGGCGGCGCCCACCGTGACGTCGACGCCATGGCGGCGCGCGTGCGCGAGCACCTGCTGACCGAACTGGCACGCCTCAAGGCCATTCCGCCCGACGAGCTGCGCGAGATCCGCTTCCAGCGGCTGATGTCCTACGGCAGCCGCTGAGCACCGCGATGCCGTGATCGCCCCCGCCCTCTGCCTGCCGCTGCTGGAGCAATTCCCCGCGGCGCGGCGCTGGGTCGTCGCCTACAGCGGCGGTCTCGACTCCCACGTCCTGCTTCACCTGTGCGCGCGCCTCGGCGCCGCGCATCCCGGCGTGCCGCCGGTGGTGGCGCTGCACGTCAATCACGGCGTGCAGCGGCAGGCCGATGCGTGGAGCGCGCACTGCGCCGCGGTGTGCGACGGGCTGGGCGTTGCGCTCCACGCGCGCGCGGCGGAACTCGCGCCGGCCGAGGTCGCGCAGCCGTCCGAGGAGGCGCTGCGCGCCGCGCGCTACCGCGTGTTCGCCGCGTTCTGCGCCGAGGACGACCTCCTGCTGCTGGCGCACCACCGCGACGACCAGGTCGAGACCGTGCTGCTGCGCCTGCTGCGCGGCGCGGGCGTGGCCGGCCTCGCCGGGATGCCGCGCGAGCGCGCCTGCGGCCGGGCGCGGCTGTGCCGCCCGCTGCTGGAGACGGAGCGCGCGCGGCTGCGCGAGTACGCCGAGGCCGAGGGCTTGCGCTGGGTGGAGGATCCCAGCAACGCGTGTCCGGACTACGATCGCAACTTCCTGCGGCTGGAGGTGCTGCCGCGGCTCGCGGCGCGCTGGCCCGGCGCTGCGGGCAACGTCGCACGCGCCGCGCGCAGCCTGGCCCAGGCCGCCGCGATCTGCGCCGAGCGCGCGGACGAGGACCTGCGCGACTGCGCGGGCACCGACCGCTTCGGCCAGGCCTTCCTCGCCCTCGCACCGTGGCGCGCGCTGGGGCCGGCGCGCGCCACGGCCGCGCTGCGCGCGTGGCTCGCGCGCCACGGCGCCGGCTGGCCCGAGGCGCAGGCGCTGGCGACGCTGGAGCGCGAGCTG
>CAYXJM010000402.1:0-3072 GCA_964465455.1 uncultured Klebsiella sp. | reverse complement strand
GGCAGGGCTTCGGCGGCCTCGCGCCGGTAATTGTCGATCGCGCGGCGCTCGCGCGCCAGGAAGTCCTCGATCGCGGCGCGGAAGGCCGGATGCGCGATGCGGTGGCACGAGTGCGTCAGCACCGGCTCGAAGCCGCGCGCGAGCTTGTGCTCTCCCTGCGCGCCGGCGTCGAAGCGCGAGAGCCCCTCGCGGATGCAGAACTCGATGCCCTGGTAGTAGCAGGTCTCGAAATGCAGCTGCGCGTAGTCCGCGGTGCAGCCCCAGTAGCGCCCGTACAGCGTATCGGCGCCGATCACGCAGAGCGCGCCGGCCACGAGTTCGCGGCCGTGCTCGGCCACGACCAGCAGCAGGCTCTCGGGCATCGTCTCGCCCAGCAGGCGGAAGAACGCGCGGTTCAGGTAGCCGCCGTGGCCGCTGCGCCGCGCGTAGGTGAGGCGGTAGAAGTCGTGGAAGCGCTCCCACAGCGCGGCGTCGACCTCCGGCCCGCGCAGCGCGCGCAACTGCAGGCCCTGCTCGACCACGAGCCGCCGCTCGCGCTTCAGCTGCTTGCGCTTGCGCGACTGCATGAGGTCGAGGAAATCCGCGAAGTCGCGGTAGCCGCGGTTGTGCCAGTGGAACTGCACGCCGGTGCGGTGACCGAGCCCCGCCGCGGCCAGCTCCTCGGCGAGCGCTCGCTCGGGAAACAGCAGGTGCCACGACGAGGCGCCGAGACGCGCCATCTCGGCGTCGAGTGCGGCCAGCAGCTCGTCCTTCACGCCGGCGAACGTCAGGCCATCGGCCAGCAGCAGCCGCGGCCCCGCCGCCGGCGTGAACGGCACGGCGCTCAGCAGCTTCGGGTAGTACGGCTCGCCGTGGCGGCGGTAGGCGTCCGCCCAGGACCAGTCGAACACGTACTCGCCGTAGGAGTGGTATTTGCGATAGCAGGGCATCGCGCCGACGAGGCGCGCGCCGTCGTGCAGCAGCAGGTGGTGCGGCTCCCAGCCCGAGTCGGCGCCGACGCTGCCGCTGTCCTCGAGCGCGCAGAGGTACTCGTGGCGCAGGAACGGATGGTCGCGCCCGGCGAGCGCGTTCCACTGCGCCGCCCCGACCTCGCGGATGCCGCCGACGAAGCGTGCCCGTGTCATCGCAGCAGGTAGTCGACGGCGATGCCGGCGAACACCACGAGGCCGAACAGGTTGTTGTTCAGGAAGGCGCGGAAGCAGCGGGCGCGGTCGTGCCCGCGGATCAGGTACTGCTGCCACGCGAACAGGCCCGCGCCGCCGAGCAGCGCCACGGTGTACGGCAGCCCCATGCCGAACTGCCGGCCGGCGAGCCACAGCAGCAGCAGGACCAGGGCCTGCAGCGCCGCGGTGACCGGCCGCACCGCCGTGCCGAACAGGATCGCGGTCGATTTCACGCCGATCGCGAGGTCGTCGTCGCGGTCGACCATCGCATAGAAGGTGTCGTAGACCACGCTCCACAGCACGGCGGCACAGAACAGCAGCCAGAGCGCGGGCGGAAGCGCGGAGCGCTCGGCCGCGAAGGCCATCGGGATGCCCCACGAGAACGCGATGCCGAGCACCACCTGCGGCAGGTGCGTGAAGCGCTTCATGAACGGGTAGCAGGCGGCGAACAGCGCGGCGGCCAGCGACAGCCACACCGTGAGCGCGTTGGTCTGCAGCACCAGCAGGAAGGACACGGCCGCGAGCGCCGCGGCGAGCGCCAGCGCCTCGCCCGCGCGCAGCTGCCCGCTGGCGAGCGGGCGCGCGCGCGTGCGCTCGACGTGGCCGTCGAAGTCGCGGTCCGCGTAATCGTTGATCGCGCACCCGGCCGAGCGCATCAGGAACACGCCGGCGGTGAAGATCAGCAGGTTGGCCGGCGAGGGCCGCCCCTCGGCCGCGAGCCACAGTCCCCACCACGTCGGCCACAGCAGCAGGAAGCTCCCGATCGGACGGTCGAAGCGGACGAGGCGCAGGTACAGCGGCAGGCGCGCGAGCAGTTCCATGGCGTGGCCCGTGGCAGACTCTGGCGCGCGATTATACCGGGCCCAGCCGGCAGGCCGGCAGGAAGAACTCCGCCACCAGCAACGGCGACCCGTGCACGCGGAACACGGAGCGTCGCCCCCACAGCGCCTCGCGCGCGGCCGGCGCCGCGGGCAGGATGCCGTGCGCGGCGCGCACCAGCGCGACTTCGAAGGGCTCGCGCCGCAGTCCGCGGCTCGAGAACAGCAGCGCGCCCAGCGAGCGTTCGCCGAAGCGTCGCAGGTGGCGCAGCCGTCCGCGCAGCGTGGCGGCGGGCATGACGCTGCGCGCGAACACCCACGGTTCGCCGCGGCACTCGAGCAGCACCTCGCGCACCAGCGCGCGCTCGTGGACGCCGAGCCCCAGCGCGCGCCGCTCCGAGGCGCGCGGGCGCGCCCACGCCTGGCGCAGCACGCGCACGCGCACGCGCTCGCCGCAGGCCGCCTCGAGGCGCGCGGTCAGTGAACCCTCGTCGAGCAGCCAGCGTCGCGTTGCCGGCGGCAATTCCGAGGAATCGAAGCGCCGCCAGGGTTTCCAGGACGGTTCTGCGGGCTGGAAGCCCGCGGACGCTAACGCGTACAATGCTGCGCTCTCCGTGGTCGCGACGCCGCTGATTCTAGCCGTTCGGTCGCCGCGGAAGCTCCTCGACGCGGTCCGGCGGCGCAGCCGGTGCGCGACGACAATGACGGCGATGACGGTACGGTAGCGGCAGGGAGACAGGCATGGCGCGGTGGGAATGCATCGTTTGCGGATGGGTGTACGACGAGGCGAAGGGCTGGCCCGCCGACGGCATCGAGCCCGGCACGCGCTGGGAAGACGTGCCGGGAGACTGGCTTTGCCCCGACTGCGGCGTCGGCAAGGAAGACTTCGAGCTGATCGACGACACGCCCCTGCCCGCGATACCGCATCACCAGCAGGACGACATCGTCTCGCTCAAGCAGCCGGTGATCATCATCGGCACCGGCCTGGCCGGCTACAACCTCGCGCGCGAGTTCCGCAAGCTCGACAGCGACACGCCGCTGATCCTGATCACCTCCGACGACGGCCGCATGTACTCGAAGCCGATGCTCTC
>CAYXJM010000401.1:0-3076 GCA_964465455.1 uncultured Klebsiella sp. | reverse complement strand
ACTGCTGGAACTGCGCGCCGTCGATGATCCGCGCTTCGCGAAACTGCCGGTGGATGCGAGCGCGGTGCTCGGCGCCTTCGGCCGGCGCTGGCTGCTGAATCACGTGCCGCGCACGGTGGAACGCACCGTGCTGCTGCAGGGCGACACGGGTCCCGGCAACTTCCTGTTCGAGAACCATCGCGTCACCGCGGTGGTGGACTGGGAATGGGCGCACTACGGCGACCCGATGGAGGACATCGGCAACCTGTGGCTGAGGGATTTCTTCACGCCGGGCTGCGGCGGTGACCTCACGCCCTACGTCCGGCATTACTGCGAGCGGGCAGGGATCACGCTCGACCGGCAGAAGGCGATCTACTACCTCGCGCACCAGATGGTGCGCTCCGTGATCTCGATCCCGGCACTGGTGCAACGCCCGGACTGGAGGAGCACCGTGGCGCTGAACCTGGGCTACCAGGCCGTGTGCGACCTGGTGTGCTGCGAGGCGATCGGCATGTACCACGGCATGGCGGAACCGGCGAGCGAGATGCTGGACATCCCGGAGCGCGAGGCGGCCGGAGAGCTCTACCGGGTGCTGGCGCAGCAGCTCGAGCACGGCGTCGCGCCGGCGCTGCAGGACGCCTTCGCCAAATCCACCGCGGAGGGCGCCGCGCGCATCGCGCGCCACCTGGAGCGTCGCCACCTGCACGGCGCGCGTGCCGATGCGCTGGAGCTCGCGGGCATCGATGCGCTGCTCGGCACGCGCCACCGCGACCTGGGCGCCGCGCGCGTCGCGCTGAAGCAGGAACTGGAGCGCATGCCCGCCGGAGGCGAGCCCGAGGTGCTGGGCCACCTGTGGGGCGTAGCGCGCCGCAACATGCAGCTGATGGAGCCGCTGGTCGAGCGCTGGAGCGAGTGCCGGCTGGCACGGCTCGACTAGCCCTCAGCCCGCGACCGTGAAGCCCCCGTCGATCGGCAGCGTCTGGCCGGTGATCCAGCTCGCCGCGGCGCTGGTGAGGAACAGAACGGCGCCCGCCACATCCGCGGGCGCGCCAACGCGCCCGAGCGGCGTGCGCTGCAACGTGGGCTCGTAATACTGCGGGTTGGACAGCGTGCCCGCGGTCATGCGGCTCTCGCACAACCCGACGGCGACCGCGTTCACGCGGATGTTCCTCGGCCCCCACTCGACGGCCAGCGTGCGCGTGAGCCCGAGCAGCCCGGTCTTGGCCGCGCCGTAGCCCGGCACGATGCCGATGCCGAAATACGAGCTCATCGAGGCGATGCCGATGATCGAGGCGCCACCGGCCAGCTTGCTGGCCGACAGTGCGTGCTGGCAGCCCTTCGCCATGCGGTAGGCCGAGACCAGGTGCATGTTCACCGCGCGCGCGAACACCTCGGGCTCGTACTCGTCGAGGCCGAGGCTCGGCAACGCGAGGCCGGCGTTGTTCACCAGGATGTCGAGCTGCGGCTGCGCCGCGGCGACCTGCGCGACCTGCGCGGCGTCCTCGACGTCGAGCTGCAGGTAGCGGTAGCCGGCGAGATCCTCGTCGTAGTCGGCGGCCGAGCCGCGCGTGCCGGTGATCGTCACCGCCGCGCCCGCTTCGCGGTAGGCCGCGGCGATCGCCGCGCCGATGCCGCTGGTGCCGCCGGTGACCAGCACCCGCGCGCCCGCGTAGTCGAACCGGACCGTGTTGTTCGCCTTGTCGCTCATGCCATCTCCCCTCACCCCGTAGGTCCGGCTTCAGCCGGACAATTCTTCAGATCGACCATTCGTCCGGCTGAAGCCGGACCCACGACGATGTCAGTCCTCGACCTCGCCGCTCACGATCGGCTCGACCGACGCGAGCGCCGCGAGCCCCTGCTCGCGCAGCCGCGCGAGCGGCAGACGGTGCAGCGTGACCGCCGGCGGCTCGCCCGCGGTCTTGATCAGGCGCAGGCTCATCCCGCCGTGCACATGGCCGAAGGGGCGGATCCAGTTGCCGCCGCAGCCGGGGTCCTCCTCGGCGATCACGACGCGCACCGAGCCGTCGGCTTCGTAGCGGGCCGTGTACTTCTGCACGTAGCCGTCGCCGTCCTCGTAGTTGTCGAGGTTCTCCTGCCAGATGTTGCAGAGCTGGAAGATCCAGTAGTCGCAGGGCGTCGGCGTGAAGCTCAGCACCACCGCCTCGTCGCGCGCGCGCTCCCAGGTGCCGAAGCCGTGGTGGCGGTCCGGCACGCCGCCGTTCGACAGGTACACGGCGCGGCTGAAGCGGATGCGGTTCGGGCGCTTGCCGAGGTTGTCCTGCCACCAGCTGCGCACGAGCTCCGCGTAGCCGAGCACCATCTGCGCGGACTTCGCCAGCGCCGCGCTCATCTCCGCCGGCTGCACGGGGCGCGGCAGCGCGCCGTCGAGACGCTCGATGCGCATCACCGGCGCCACCGTCTGCTCGCGCCGGTGATAGACCGTGCGCACCAGCAGGCCCACGCAGTCCGCGGTTATCGGCAGCCAGTCCTTGCCGTCGGCCGGCCGGTCGCGGCTCACGATCACCTCGAAGTTGCCCGCCGGGTCGAAGCGGATCGCATCGCTCGGCAGGAAGCCCGTGGTGCGCAACGTGGCCGGGTCGAACTCCGCGAGCCCGGCGACGCCGCGCGGCGCCCAGTCGCGCTCGCCGAGGTCCGGGGGCTGGCCCGCGCTCCACGCGGCCATCACGAAGTACGGAATCGTGCCGCGGTTGCCGGTGATGCGGTAGCTGTGACGGCCGTCGACGAACTCGGCCAGCAGGTGGTCCTGGTCCGGCGACTGGAAGTTGATGCCCTGGCGCCACGGCGCGTCGCGCAGGCGCGGGCGCTCGGGCTCGCAGTTCTCCATGAAGCGCTCGAAGCCGTTGCGCATCAGGCGCGTGACGAAGCGGTACCACTCGGCACGGTCCAGTTCGTCGGCGGTCTCGCCAAAGCGATCGACCATGTGTCCCGCGAGCCGCACCTGCTCGCAGAAGTCGTCCCACGCCCTGCCCGAGAGCAGTCGTTGCGCTGCCTTGTCCGTCATGGTCTCTCCCGACGACGCACCGTTTCCGCGGCGCGCGAGTTCTTGTTCGAGGCGCGCATGCTAGCGAATTTCGCC
>CAYXJM010000400.1:0-3079 GCA_964465455.1 uncultured Klebsiella sp. | reverse complement strand
CGACAGGGGCATCACGATGGGCAACAGGCCACGCAAGGTTCTGGTCTTCGGTCTGGATGGTCCGGTGGCACCCGCGCTGCTGCGCTACTGCCGTGAAGGCAAGCTGCCGGCGCTGGCACGGCTGATCGACAACGGCGTGCTGGCTCCGAACGCCATGGTGCCGTTGCCGACCGCGACACCGGCCAACTGGACTTCCATCGCCACCGGCACATGGCCGGGCACGCACGGCATTTCCGATTACAACGTGCGCCGCCCCGGCGATCCGCTGGATCGCGCCCACATGGCATTCCACAGTCCCGACGTAAAGGCCGAGTACGTCTGGAACGCCATCGCGCGCGCCGGCAAGAAGTCGGTCGTGGTCAACTTCGTCACCACCTGGCCGCCGGTCGTCGACAACGGCATCCAGATCGGTGGTTCCGGTTGCGACATCAACCAGTGGTTCCACCCGAATCTCGCCGCCCGGGACCGCCGGGGCGGCTCGGCGGAACAGGGGGTTCGCCTCGACGAAGACGGGCTGGGGACGGGTGAGGCAGCGCCGGGGGTGTATGCCGCCTGCGCCAATGGCGGGCTGTTCTGTACCGCAACCTTCCAGCCAGGCTCGCGGGCACCGAGCCGCATCGAACTGGGCAATCCCGAGGGCTGGAGCAACCTGCCCGTCGGCCAGAACGCGCTCGCCGCCGAACTGGCAGTACGCCCCACCGGCGGCTGGTACCGGCTCACGCCGCTGACCTGGCATCTGCTGGTCGTGGACACCCGGGGCAAAGGCTTCGACCGCGTGCTGGTTTGCGAAAAAAAGGATGCCGCTGCCCCGTTCGCCGAGTTGCGCAGGGGCGAATGGAGCCCGGTGCTGCGACACACCTTCCCGACCGAAGCCGGCCCCGAGCGCTGCGCGTTCGCGCTGAAGCTTCTCGAACTGTCGCCGGATGCCCGGGACCTGCGCCTCTACCACAGTTCCTTCTGCGCGCTCGAGGGCTGGTCTTCGCCTGCCTCGCTGGCCGCGGAGATCGTGTCCGCCAAGGGGCTGCCGAACCCCGACAGCGGATTTTTCGGCTATGACAAGGGTTGGTTCGGCGCCGACACGCTGCTCGAGGAAATCGAGATGCAGCGGCAGTGGTACGCGGATGCCTGCACCCACGTGCTGAAGAACAAGGAGTGGGACCTGTTCGTGATGCGTTATCACCTGCCCGACACCTCGTGGCATTCGATCCCGCACGTGCTCGACCCCACGCTGGCGAAGAACGCGGAAGAGCGCCGCCAGCACGAAATGCTCGAGCTCGGCATCTACCAGGCCTGCGACCGCCTGGCGCGCGATCTGATCGATTGCGTGGACCAGAACGAAACACTGCTCGCGTTGATTTCGGATCACGGTGCCAAGCCCGCGGGTCATCCCGGCATCGATGCCAATGCGATCCTCCAGGATGCCGGACTGCTGGCGCGCAATGCCGAGGGGAAAATCGACTGGTCGCGCACGCGCGCCGTGGCGCGGCCCGTGTGCTGGGTACACATCAATCTCGAAGGCCGCGATCCCGATGGAATCGTGCGTGCCGGCGAAGACTATCGCGAGGTCCAGGAGGCGATCATCCGCGCGCTCGGTGACTACGTCGAGCCGACCTCGGGCAGGAAGCCCGTGCTGTTTGCGCTGCGCAAGGAAGACGCGCGCTTCCTCAACATCTACGGCGAGCAGGCCGGCGACGTGGTCTATGCACTGAAGCACGATCACGGCCATCAGCACGGCCCCTTCCTGCCGACCGCGGACTGGCAGGGTGGATCGCTGCGCGGGCTGTTCGCGCTCAGCGGCCCGGGGATCCGCAAGGGCGTACAGATCGAGCGCAACGTCTGGTGCATCGACCTGGTTCCCACCATCTGCCACCTGGCCGGCTGGCCGATGCCGCGGGACACGGAGGGCGCGGTGATCTACCAGGCGTTTGACGAGGCGGGTTGCTGAACCTGCGGATCATCGGAGCAAGGGAGAACGCGCGTGGACTATCGCAATCTGGGCAGATCAGGGCTGAAGGTTTCTTCCGTCGGGCTGGGGACGCACTACTTCGGCTGGCTGCATGACGAGGAGGCATCCGTCGCGGTGATCGACCGCGCGCTCGATCTCGGCATCAACTTCATCGATACCGCCGACGTCTACGACATGGGCCGCTCCGAGGAGTTCGTCGGCAGGGCGATCAAGGGACGGCGAGCGGACGTCGTGCTGGCAACCAAGTTCGGCTGGCCCATGGGCGGCGGTCCCTCGGGGGCGCCGGTCGATGCGCGCCCCAACGCACGCGGCGGTTCGCGTCACAACGTGATTCGCGCGGCGGAAGCGAGCCTCAGGCGGCTCGGCACCGATTACATCGATCTCTACCAGATCCATTTTCCCGACCCCTCGACGCCGATCGAGGAAACCCTGCGCGCGCTCGACGACCTGGTGCGCGCGGGCAAGGTGCGCTACATCGGCTGCAGCAATTTCGCGGCATGGCAGGTATCGGAGGCGATGTGGACCTCCCGCGCCAACAACCTGCATGCCTTCGCGACCTCGCAGCCGCTGTACAACCTGCTGCAACGGGAAATCGAGCAGGAGCACGTCCCTGCCTGCGAGGCGCACGGACTCGGCATCATTCCATGGGGGCCGCTGGCCGGCGGCTTCCTCACCGGGAAGTACCGTCGCGAGCAGCCGTTTCCCGAGGACTCGCTGCTCGCAACCAGGCCGATGGCCTACGAGCGGATCACCACGCAAGGCAACTGGACGAAGCTGGAACTGTTCCAGGCATTCGCGAGCGCGCGCGGTCACACGGTGGGCGAACTGGCGATCGCGTGGTTGCTCGCGCAGCCGCGCGTGTGTTCGGTGATCGCGGGGGCCAGCCGCGCGGAGCAGCTCGACGAGCACGTGACGGCCGCACAGTGGAAGCTCGATGCCGAGGAACTCGCCGAGATCGACCGGATTTGCGCAGGCGACGCAAGCGCGGAGCACAGGTTTGCCCTGAGATAGGCAGCGGCGCGGTTCGAGGCCATCAACAGATCTCGAAGACCTGCTGCCTGAGCGCGGCCTCACTCGAGCACTTCCAGGCTCATGTCCGGATTCATCCGGACG
>CAYXJM010000399.1:0-3079 GCA_964465455.1 uncultured Klebsiella sp. | reverse complement strand
TGCAACTCTGGATTTACGAGACTAGTTGCCGTCTCGGCATGCACATCGGGTTTCGCAACCGGCGTCGAATCCAAAACGCCCCCGAAACTCGCGTGTCTTCGGACGCCCTCAGCTTAACACGGTGCGTCCGGCAAATTGGACAGCTTCATCGGCCGAAGTTCACGGGCACTATTTCGCATGCCGCGCGAGGCGCTGCTTCTGGCGGGCCCAGTCGCGGTCCTTCTCGGTGTCGCGCTTGTCGTGCTGTTTCTTGCCCTTGGCCAGCGCGATCTCGCACTTCACGAGGTGGCGTTTCCAGTACAGCGCGGTGCAGATCGCGGTGTAGCCCTCCTGCTGCACGCCCGCGAACAGCTTGGCGAGCTCGCGCTGGCTCAGCAGCAGCTTGCGCGTGCGGTCGGGGCTGGTCACGAAGTGCGTGCTCGCGCTCTGCAGCGGCTCGATGCGCGCGCCCAGCAGCCAGGCCTCGCCGTCCTTCAGCAGCACGTAGCTGTCGGTGAGCTGCCCGCGACCCGCGCGCAAGGCCTTCACCTCCCAGCCCTGCAGGACCATGCCCGCCTCGAAGCGCTCCTCGATGAAGTAGTCGAATCCGGCCTTGCGGTTCAGCGCGATCGTGCCGCCGCCCGATCCCGCCTTCTTTTTGCTCATCGCCCGTCGAGGCTCACCTGAAAAAGGCGCGAATTCTAGCACGCGCCGGTGTCGTGCAATTGTCCCTCCGGGGGCGAAGCCTTATATTGCGCGCCGACTTCCGGCGCCTACCGAGCCACGATGACCACGAAAATCGATCGCAGTGCCCTGCTTCTCTATCCCGCGCACGCCATGTTCGCGCTGGTGAACGACATCGAGTCCTACCCGCGCTTCATGGACGGTTGCGTCGGCGCGGAGGTGCTCGCGCGCAGCGAGGATTGCGTCGAGGCGCGACTGCATCTCGCCAAGGCCGGTATCCGCCAGAGCTTCACCACGCGCAACCGCATCGAGCCCGGCCGCATCATCATGGAACTGCTCGAGGGGCCCTTCGAGTCCTTCGAGGGCGCTTGGGGCTTCGAGGCGCTGCGCGACGATGCCTGCAAGGTCAGCCTGCACCTGGCGTTCCGCATGCGCAACGGCCTTGCCGGCCGCGCCGCGCGCAAGCTCTTCGATTCGATGGCCAACACCCTGGTCGACGCCCTTTGCCGTCGTGCGCGAGAGGTCTACGGGAGTGGCTGAGGGCGGCGAGATCACGGTCGAGGTCGCCTACGCACTGCCGGAGCGGCAACGCATCCTGGCGCTGAAGGTGCCGGCCGGCACCACCATGCTGGATGCCGCTGGGCGATCCGGGATCGCGCGGCTGTTCGAGGGACTGGACCTCGCGACGGCGAAGATGGGTATTTTCGGCAAGGCCGTCGCGGATCCGCGCACCCACGTGCTGGCCGACGGCGACCGGGTGGAGATCTATCGTCCGCTCACGGTGGACCCGAAGGAGGCGCGCAAGGCCCGCGCGCGCAAGGCTGTCGTTGCGGGGCAGGACGACGCGGAATGAACCGTCTCAGTCCTTCGCCGCCGCAGGCGGCTCGGCCGCGGCCGCTGCTCCCGGCGTCCCCGAGGCAGGCGCGTAATCCCCGCTGAAACGCACGAGCTTGTCGTTCTCGAAGTACAGGCTGACGCGCTCGCGCGTTTCCGGTTCGCCGCGCTTCTTCATGCTGTGGAAATAATCCCAGCGCTCGGGTTCGAAGGTGTCCACGATCAGCGGGCTGCCCATGATGAAGCGCACCTGGCGCTTGGTCATGCCCGGCTTCAGCTGGTCGATCATCTCCTGCGTGACGATGTTGCCCTGGGCGATGTCGATGCGGTAGACGCCGGGAAAGCCCAGTCGGAAACCGCCGGCGCCGCACCCGCCGAGGGACAGGCAGAGCAGGACGAGGATGGTGAGCCTTTGCATTGAAAATTGTGTTCCAGTATCGTGAACCGCACTTTCGCGGCGCGTGCATTCTCCCATAGCACTCGGGTGCTTTGCATCCCTGTCGCCGGGGACCTCCGCGTCCCGCCGACCAGGAAGGATCCAATGGAAGACGCCGATCTCAAGAAAGCGGGTCTCAAGGTCACACTCCCGCGCCTGAAGATATTGCAGGTCCTCGAGTCCCAGCCCGAGGCGAGCCAGCACATGAGCGCCGAGGACGTCTACCGCGCGTTGCTCGAGGCCGGCGAAGACGTGGGGCTGGCTACCGTCTACCGCGTGCTCACGCAGTTCGAGTCGGCCGGCCTGGTCGAGCGGCACAACTTCGAGGGCGGTCATTCCGTGTTCGAACTCGCGCGCGGCGGGCACCACGATCACATGGTCTGCGTCGATTCCGGGCGCGTGATCGAATTCCACGACCCCGAGATCGAGTCACGCCAGCGCGCTGTCGTCGACAGCCACGGCTTCAAGCTGATCGGCCACAGCCTCGTGCTCTACGTCAAGGAAAAACGTCCCGAGTAGGTCCGCTCCGCCGATCCGGCTCGTGGGTCCGGCGTCAGCCGGACGTTGTTCGCGTACACGCAGATGTCCGGCTGAAGCCGGACCTACGGGGCTGCGGAGTCGAGCATCTCGCGCGCGTGCTCGCGCGTCTTGCTGGTCACGGTCTTGCCGCCCAGCATGCGGGCGAGTTCTTCGACGCGCGCCTCTGCGGCGAGCGGCGCGAGTGCCGCCGACGTGGATTCGCCGTTGCTGCTCTTGCTCGCGCGCAGGTGCTGCGCGCCGCGCGCCGCCACCTGCGGCAGGTGCGTCACGCACAGCACCTGGATGCGCTGGCCGAGTGTCTGCAGCAGGCTGCCGACCGCATCGGCGGTGGCGCCACCGATGCCGACGTCGACTTCGTCGAAGATCACGGTCGGCGTGGTCGCGCGGCTCGCGATGATCACCTGGATCGCAAGGCTGATGCGCGACAGCTCGCCGCCCGAGGCGATGCGAGCCAGCGGTCCCGGCTCGGCGCCCGGGTTGGTCGAGACCAGGAATTCGATCTGCTCGGCGCCCGCGGGTGAGGGCCCCCTGTCGGCGAGCGGCCTGATCGCGACGCTGAAGCGGCAGCTGCCCATGCCGAGGAACGCGAGCTGCTCCTGCACCTGC
>CAYXJM010000398.1:0-3083 GCA_964465455.1 uncultured Klebsiella sp. | reverse complement strand
TTGCTGCTGCATCCGCGAGTCTCCGGAATCAGGCGGCACAGAGACGCGCCAGCAGCGCGGCGTCGAGCGACGCATACGTTTCGCGCTCGCGTTCGAGGCCGTAGAGCGGATCGCTGACCAGCCCCGCATCGAAGCCCTCTTCGCGCAGCCGCACCTTGCGCAGCTTGAAGTTCGCGGTGACTTCCGCGGCCGACAACACGCGCACGAACAGCGGCTGCGCGTAGGCCGGCAGCGCTTGCGTGACGCAGCGGTAGAAGGCCTCGGAGTCGAAGACCCGGCCCGGCTTCAGCTCCAGCGCGACCATGCAGGCGCGGCCCTCGTGCCCGGGCACCTTGACGCCGTAGACGTTGGCCGTCTCCGCGTCGGCGTAGGCCGAGAGCTGCTGCGCGACTTCCGTGGTCGAGACGTTCTCGCCCTTCCAGCGGAAGGTGTCGCCGATGCGGTCCACGAAATAGAAGTAACCGTCCTCGTCGAAGCGGAACAGGTCGCCGGAGCGCCACCACGCATCGCCCGGCTCGAACACGTCACGCAGGATCTTGGCCTCGGTGTCGGCCGGCGTGGTGTAACCCTCGAACGGCGCCACGGGCGTGCCATCGCCGCGCTGGATCTGACCGTACAGCTCGCCGACCTCGCCCGGACCGCACAGCACGTAGCGCCCGTCGGCATCGCGCACCAGCTCGTCGCTGCCCTGGTCGTAGCGCAGCAGGCGGATGTGGCTGCGCTCCGGGAACGGGATGCGTCCGCAGCTGCCCGGTCTCTGGTCGAAGTTGCTCATGTTGGCGTTCGACTCGGTCGCACCCCAGCCTTCCAGGATCCTCACGTGCTCGCCGAAGCGCTGCCTGAAGCGTTGCCAGACATCGATGCCGATGCCGGAGCCCATGACGAGGCGCAGCGTGTGGTTCTTCTCCTCCGGCACGGGCGGCACGTTCACCAGGTAGCGCACGACCTCCCCCACGTACTGGAACACCGTGACGCGCCAGGCCTGGACGTCGGGCCAGAAGCGCGAGACGCTGAAGCGGCGCCGCACCAGGACCACGCCGCCTGCCTGCAGCGCGGTGCTGTAGAGCGACATCAGCGCCGCGCCGTGGAACAGCGGCAAGGCGCAGTAGAACACGTCGCTGTCATCGAGCTTCATCACGGCGGTCCAGCCGGCACCCACCGAGAGGAAGCGCCCGTGGCTGATCAGCGCCGCTTTCGGCAGCCCGGTGGTGCCGGAGGTGAAGACGTAGAAACAGGGGCGACGGTTGTCGATGCCGGCGCGCAGCGCCGTGAAATCCGCCGCCGCGAAGCCCGCGGTGTCCACGGCGTCGAGTTCCAGCGCGCGCGGATGGCGCGGCGCCTGCGGCGTTGCCGCATCGGCGATGCGCACGATCGTGAGCCCGTCCTGCGGCAGGTCCCCGGTGTCGCAGAGCTGCGCGGCGCATTCATCGCCGACGAACAACAGCTTCGCCTGTGTCACGCGCAGCGCGTGCGTGAGCGCCGCCCCGATCGCGTGCGTGTTGATCAGCGCGGCGATCGCGCCGATGCGAACGAGGCCGAGCCAGGCATGGAAGAACTCGGGGCGGTTCTCGATCATCACCGCGCCCACGTCGCCGGCACGCAGCCCGCACGCCAGCGCCACGCGCGCGTAATGCGCGGATTGCCGCTCGAGCTCGGCCCAGCTGATGCGCTCGCCTTCGTAGACCAGCGCCGTGCGCTCGCCGAGGCGCGCGGCCTGCTGCTCGAAGGAGTCGGGCACCAGGAAATCGCTGCGCAGCATCATGCCTGTGGAAGCGGCGCGATGGGCGTCGATGATCTGCTGGGTCTGTTCGCGGGGAATCGTCACGTCGTCTCTCCGGTGTCCGTGGTCGGGTTCGCGCGCCATGGCGCGTGCGGCGATTATCGCAGACGCAGCGAAGACTGTGCCCGGCAGCGTCGACGCGCCCCCCGACGCTCTCGCGCTTGAGCTATTAACTTAGTCGTAATATATTTGCCGGCCGTCCACAACCGCGATACGGGCGACGCCGTCACCCCGCCCGGCACGCAGCGAACAACCCGTGCCCGACCCACAGGAGCCTCTCATGGACATCGAACGCGCCCGCCTCTTCCGCCCCGTCGCCGAACCGCGCATCATCGAGAACGCCTACACCGATGACCAGCACCGGCGGATGCTCGACGTGGTGCGCCGCAACGGCCCGTGGACGCTGATCCTGTCGCAACACTTCAAGTCCGCCGAGGAACTGATCGCCACCACGGCCGGCATGGTGCCCGAGGGCGTGACGCCGACGCTGGACATGTTCCTGAGCCCGGTGTTCCGCGGCTACTTCAGCTACGGCGGCGTGTGCATCCGCCCCGAGATCGAGGACTGCTTCTACAACACGAAGTTCCTCGCGCTGGTGCGCGACTACTGGCAGGCGGAATACGCCGAGCCCGAAGGGATGCTGTTCAACATCCAGGGGCCCTGCAGCGGAGCCGGCGCGCCGCACGTCGATGCGACGCGCTTTCGCGGCATGGGCCTCGACAACACGCCGATCTGGCTCATGAACACCATGGTCAAGTCGGGCCTGTTCAAGCGCTGGCAGGCGCGCAAGGCGCAGGTCGTCACGTGGTACTACCGCGGCAGCGTCGGCGGCGGCTTCGTGTACTGGCCTGACGGTCCGCATGCGCAGCCGCGCGTGCTCGAGGCCCCGATGTGGGGCCGCGCCGCGGTCGTCGAGAACGAGATGATGTTCCACACGGCGCAGACCAACGGCCCCGCCGCGATGCGCAAGCCCGCGGGCCTGGCGCTCAACTCCGTGATGGAAGCGGATCCCGACGTCGCCGGGGGCTGGCGCATCACCACCGACGGCACCGTGATCCAGCAGATCCCGGAACAGGAGTTCCGCTTCCTGGTGCACTGGGGCGCCAACGTCTACATGGACCTCGAGGAGCTGAAGGTCACGCGCGACCACACCGACGACATCACGCCCGACATGGCCTTCGAGATCCTGATCGCGGACCTGCGCGCGCGCGGCGAGCAATTCGAGGTGCCCACCGATCCGATGACGGACCGGGCCTTCATCGGGCTGCTGACGCGCGTCTACGACGTGGGCCTGCCGCTGCAT
>CAYXJM010000397.1:0-3090 GCA_964465455.1 uncultured Klebsiella sp. | reverse complement strand
TCCTTCGAGTTGCTGGCCGAGGCCTTCACGGCGCCGCCGGTTGCAGCGCCGTAGGTCCGGCTTCAGCCGGACAATTGTTCGGCCGGATCCGAACCTGCGGAGGGCAGCGGCACCACCTGCGGCCGGCGGCTGCGCATCAGGTGCTTCACCAGCAGCTTGTAGGTGTCGATGTCGAAGGCCGGTCGGCCCGCCGGCGGCGCGCGCTCGCGGAGCTCCTGCTCGCTGCGGAAACTGCCGAGATAGCACCAGCGGTCGACCACGTGCAGTTCCTCCCGCCCGGTTTGCGGCTCGCGCTCGCGGATGCCGATCGCGCCGTCCCAGGGCCAGCTCACCAGCTTCAGCTTCGTCAGCGCCGTGGCTAGCCGCGCCTGGTGCTGCAGCAGGTGCTCGCGGCCGTCGCAGGCACCGCCGCACTTGCCCACCTGGTGGCGGAAGCAGGCGCCCGGCGCCGGCTTCTCCAGCCCGAGCAGGCGCAGGCACAGGCGATGCTCCTCGGCCAGCCCGAGCAGCGCCCGCTTCGCCTGCGCCTTCGAGCGGAACAGGCCGTGGAGATGCTCGAGCCCGTGCCCGGCGACGCCGGCGACGATTTCCGGGACGGCGTCGGGCGCGCCATCCCAGCGGATCGAGACCAGCGCCGCGTGGCGGCGCAGCTGCCGGTTGTAGACCGGCGCGAGGTCCTTCACCAGCTGCGCCTCGCGCAGCAGGGCGCCGAGCTCGCCCGCCGCGGGCTGCCATTCCACGCGCGCGGTCTGCTGCGCCATCTGCATCTCGCGGTGGCTGCTGTGGTCGGCCGCGAAGTGCGACAGCACGCGCGAGCGCAGCCGCACGCTCTTGCCCACGTAGAGCGGCGTGTCGCGCTCGTCGTAGAAGAGGTACACGCCGGGCGTGTCGGGAATGGCGTCCAGTTCGTCCCACGACACGCGCGCCGGCAGCGCGGGGCGCCTCGTCAGCGTGTCGATGTGCGGTGCGAGATCGGCACCCGATGCGGCGAGCTGCGCCACGAACTGCCACGTGGCCTCGGCATCGCCCAGCGCGCGGTGGCGCGCCGCGCAGGCGAGTCCGTGGCGCGCGATGATCGCGTCGAGGTTGTGGCGGGCGTGCTGCGGGAACAGCCGGCGCGAGAGCTTCACGGTGCACAGCACCGGCCCGCGCAGTGCGAGCCCGCACCGCTTCAACGCGTTGCGCAGGAAGCCGTGGTCGAAGCGGGCGTTGTGCGCGACGAAGGTCACGCCGTCGAGGCGCCGCTGCACCTCGTGGGCCACGTCCTCGAAGGCAGGTTGCCCCGCGACCATCGCGTTCGTGATGCCGGTGAGGGACTGGATCGCTTCCGGGATCGACACGCCGGGATCGAGCAGCTGCTGCCAGCGCTCGGTGACCACGCCGTCGCGCACGCTGACGATCGCGATCTCGGTGATGCGGTCGCAGACCGGGTTGCAGCCGGTGGTCTCGAGGTCGACGAATGCATAAGCGCCGGCAAGCATGTGATCTCCGCGGGAGACTGTACCCATGTACAGCATTCTGGCATGCCCCGGAGCGCGGCGGCAACGTCAGGCGTAGAACTGCGCGTACCAGCGACGGTAGCGCGCGAACGGCCCGTCGACCTCGGCCAGCGCCGGCTTGGCGCGGAACACCTTGTGCTCCCACACCGGGATGTCGTCGGCGTAGTCGCGCAGGAAACCCTCGGCCCAGCCCGCGGCGAGTTCCTCGTCGATGTCGGGCGCGACCCAGAAGGACTGCGGGTTGTAGACCACCCCGGCCTCGGTCGGCGTCATGACGTTCAGCGAGATCGCGCGCAGCCGGCCCGTGAAACGCGTGTAGCTGAACCCCGGCCCCACGTTGTATGACACCACGTCGTCGGCATTGGCCGCCGTCGCCGACTGGTAGCCCGCCCCGCTGTTGTCGACGCGGATGCGCATCTGGTAGCGCGGGCCGTCGGGCACCCAGTCGATCGAGTGCGCCTTCCAGCGGTGCATGGCCTCGAAGTGCGTGACGTCGACCGCGTTCTCCATCATCTCCTGCGGGTGCGAGCGCACGCTCCACACGTGGCGGCGCACCTCGCGGTAGCCGCCGCTCTCGATCTCGGGGATGTGGTCGATCTCGTAGGCGGGTGCGCGTCCGCCGGCGTCGTGCCAGGCGAAGACCAGCCGGTTGCGCTCGAGCGCCGGCAGCAGTTGCAGCTTCGCACCGGCCGGCAGGCGCTTCGCACCGGCGGCGTACGTACAGGCGCCGCTGCCGTCGTAGCGCCAGTGGTGAAACGGGCAGCGCAGTTCGCCGTCGATCACCGCCCCGCCGTGCCCCAGGTGCGCCCCGAGGTGGGGGCAGTAGGCATCGGCCACGCGAACCGCGCCTTCGCCGTCGCGCCAGGCGACCAGGTCGCGGCCGAGGCGGTGCAGCGCAAGCACCGCGCCGGGGAGCACCTCGTCGGCGAAGCACAGCGCAAACCAGCCGTTCGGGAACGCCGGGAACGGGAAGCGGTATACCTCCGGGTGGGCCGTGCTGAAGCCGCGCGGCATCTGGTCCTGCGCTGTCATCGGGTGAGCTCCGCTGATCGTCGTGTTCGCGCCGGCTTGATCTGCCGGCGGCACCCGGGCGTATTATGCATCCCTGACCGGACCGGCCGCCTCCTCCGCGCCGGGTGAAGCGGCTGGCAATGCGAAACACACGCGGGAGCGTTACCACGATGGCATCGATCTACGATTTCAACTGCAGGACCTCCACGGGCGAGCTCAAGCCGTTGAAGGACTTCGCCGGCAAGGTGCTGCTGATCGTCAACACCGCGAGCAAGTGCGGGCTGACGCCGCAGTTCGAGGGGCTGGAGGCGCTGCACGAGAAGTACGCCGCGCAGGGCCTCGCGGTGCTCGGCTTCCCCTGCAACCAGTTCGGCCACCAGGACCCGGGCAGCGACGCCGAGATCCTCGACTTCTGCCAGACGAAGTACGACGTGAAGTTCCCGATGTTCGCCAAGATCGAGGTCAACGGTTCCGGCGCCGACCCGCTCTACAAGTTCCTCAAGAAAGAAGCGCCGGGCCTGCTCGGCTCCGAGGCGATCAAGTGGAACTTCACGAAGTTCCTCGTCGACCGCAGCGGCAA
>CAYXJM010000396.1:0-3096 GCA_964465455.1 uncultured Klebsiella sp. | reverse complement strand
ACATTGTCCGAGACCACCCAGAGGTCGAGCCCGCGCGGGTGCGAGATGTCCTCGCGCACGCGTCCGACGTAGACCGGATCCTGTCCGCTCGCGTCCCCGACCGGGGTCGGGTAACCGCCCGGCTTGCGCTCGTCCATCAGGACCACGCCCGGCGCCTTCGCGAGCAGCCGCTGCGCCTGCTCGGCGGTGATCTTCTCGCGGGTCTCGATGTGCACGGCCTCGGAATGCCCGTAGAACACCGGCACGCGCACGCAGGTGGGGTTCACCTGGATGCTGTCGTCGCCGAGGATCTTGCGGGTCTCCCAGACCATCTTCATCTCTTCCTTCGTGTAGCCGTTGTCCTGGAAGGCGTCGATCTGGGGCAGCACGTTGAAGGCGATCTGCTTCGGGTAGACCTTCGCCTCGACCGGGCGGCCGTTCAGCAGGTTCGCGGTCTGCGTCGCCAGTTCCTCGATGGCCTCCTTGCCGGTGCCGGAGACCGCCTGGTAGGTGCACACGTTGATGCGCGTGATGCCCACGGCGTCGTGGATCGGCTTCAGCGCCACCAGCATCTGGATCGTGCTGCAGTTGGGGTTCGCGATGATGTTGCGGTTGCGGTATTGCGCGATCGCGTCCGGGTTCACCTCGGGCACGACCAGCGGGATGTCGTCGTCGTAGCGGAACTGCGAGGTGTTGTCGATCACCACGCAGCCGGCCGCGCCGGCCTTCGGGGCGTAGATCGCCGAGACGCTGGCCCCCGGCGAGAACAGGCCGATCTGCGCCTTCGCGAAGTCGAAGTCGGCGAGGTTCCCGACCTCGAGCTCCTGGCGGCCGAAGGCTACCGTCTTGCCCGCCGAGCGCTCGCTCGCCAGCGCGTAGACCTTGCCGACCGGGAAGCCGCGCGATGCCAGGATGTCCAGCATGCACTCGCCCACCGCCCCGGTCGCACCCACCACCGCCACATCATAGGTCTTGCTCATGTTCCGTCTCCCGATTTCCAGTTACTGCCCGCGGCGCGGGCACGGACTCCGTCGTCCCCACGTCCCCACGTCCACGCGTCCCGCTCAGCCGGCCGCGAGCGCCTCGCAGAGCGCGTCCCCCATGCCGGCGGTGCCGACCAGGCGGCAGCCGGGCGTCATGATATCGCCGGTGCGCAGCCCCGCATCCAGCACCGTGCCCACCGCGCGCTCGATGGCCTCGGCCACGTCGGCCCGGCCGAAGGTGTAGCGCAGCATCATCGCCAGCGAGAGCACCGTGGCCAGCGGGTTGGCCTTGCCCTGCCCGGCGATGTCCGGCGCCGAGCCGTGCACCGGCTCGTACATGCCCTTGCCGCTGGCGTCGAGCGAGGCCGAGGGCAGCATGCCGATCGAACCGGTCAGCATCGCCGCCGCGTCCGAGAGGATGTCGCCGAACAGGTTGCCGGTGACCACCACGTCGAACTGCTTGGGCGCGCGCACCAGCTGCATCGCCGCGTTGTCGACGTACATGTGCGAGAGCTCGACGTCGGGGTAGTCCGCGGCCAGCTCGGTCATGACCTCGCGCCACAGCACGGTGACCTCCAGCACGTTCGCCTTGTCGACCGAACACAGGCGCTTGCCGCGCTTGCGCGCCGCCTCGAAAGCCACGCGCCCGATCCTGCGGATCTCGGATTCACTGTAGATATCGGTGTTAAACCCTTGTCTTTCACCATTTTCCAGGGTGCGGATACCCCGCGGCTCGCCGAAATAGATGCCGCCGGTCAGCTCGCGCACGATCAGGATGTCGAGCCCCGCGACGACCTCGGGCTTCAGCGCCGAGGCGCCCGCCAGCTGCGGATAGAGGATCGCCGGCCGCAGGTTGCCGAACAGCCCGAGCTCGGCACGGATCGCGAGCAGCCCCTTCTCGGGACGCAGTGCCCGGTCGATGTCGTCCCACTTCGGTCCGCCCACCGCGCCGAGCAGGATGGCATCGGCGGCGCGCGCCTTGGCCAGGGTTTCCTCGGGCAGCGGCTTGCCGTGCGCGTCGATCGCCGCGCCGCCCAGCAGCCCCTCGTCCAGTTGCACGCCCAGGCTGAAGCGCCGGTCCGCGGCACGCAGCACCTTCAGCGCTTCCCCGACCACTTCCGGACCGATTCCATCTCCCGGCAATACCAGTATTTTCATAGCGTTACGATTTCTTCCTAAAGTTGATAACGTCATCCGCCCGCCGTATCAGCCGCCCTGCAGCCACGGCGATTCCAGTGCCTGGCGCGCCTCGAAGGCGCGGATCGCATCGGCCTCCTGCAGCGTGAGGCCGATGTCGTCGAGCCCGTTCAGCAGGCAGTGCTTGCGGAAGGCGTCGATCTCGAAGCCGTGGCGGGTCCCGTCGGGCAACACCACGGCCTGCGCCGGCAGGTCGACGGTCAGGGCGTAGCCCTCGGTCGCCTCCACCCGCCGGAACAGTTCGTCCACGACATTTGCTTCAAGAACAATGGGTAACAGACCGTTCTTGAAGCAGTTGTTAAAAAAAATGTCGGCGAAGCTCGGCGCGATCACGGCGCGGAAGCCGTAGTCGTCGAGCGCCCACGGGGCGTGCTCGCGGCTGGAGCCGCAGCCGAAGTTCTGCCGCGCGAGGAGGATGCTCGACCCGCGGTAGCGCGGCTGGTTCAGCACGAAGTCGGGGTTCAGCGGCCGCTTGCTGCAGTCCGCGTCGGGCACGCCCTCGTCGAGGTAGCGCAGGCCGTCGAACAGGTTCGGGCCGAACCCGCTGCGACGGATCGACTTCAGGAACTGCTTGGGGATGATCGCGTCGGTGTCGACGTTGGCGCGGTCGAGCGGCGCTACCAGCCCGTTGTGAACGGTGAACGCTTCCAAGTGGCGCCTACATCTTCTTCTTGGTGTCGGTCGCCGCCTTGTCGACGGCGCTGCCGGCGGCCTCGATGTCCTTGCCCACGCCCGAGATCGTGTTGCAGCCGGCGATCACGAAGGCGGCGATGACGACAGCCAGGAACTTCTTCATTGGATTCTCCTGATGTCCACGAAGTGGCCCTCGATGGCCGTGGCCGCCGCCATCGCCGGGGAAACGAGATGGGTGCGGCCGCCGGCACCCTGCCGGCCCTCGAAGTTGCGGTTGCTGGTCGACGCGCAGCGTTCGCCCGGC
>CAYXJM010000395.1:0-3096 GCA_964465455.1 uncultured Klebsiella sp. | reverse complement strand
GTACCCGGTCAGCGGATCGCCGCCGCGATAGCTGCCGCGGCTGCCCAGCGCGTCGATGAACAGGTGGAACAGCTCGGCCTGCGACGACACGTCGAGCTTGGCGTAGCTGTGCTTGCGGTGCAGCTTCACGGTCTCCGGCGAGATGCCGAGTCGCTCGGCGATCGACTTGGTGGAGTGCCCGCGCAGCAGCAGCTGCAGCACCTCCGCCTCGCGTTCGGTGAGGAAGTCGCGGCCGAAGAACCTGAGCGCCGAGTCGAGCTGCGTGGTCAGCGGCGACGGCGCCGTGGCGCCGGGCGCAGGCGCCCAGTGCCGCGCCACCAGTTCGCGCAGCACCGGTTCGAAATCGCGCAGGCGGCGGTGCTCGGCGGCGCTGAAGCGGGCGCGTGCGCCGCGCCGCGCCAGCGACAGGTGCACGCAGACGGCCGGCGCCGGGGGCAGCAGGAAGCCGATCTCGTCGCCGAAGCCGGTGCGCGCGTAATGCAGGCGGAAGTATTCCGAGGAGCGGAAGGCCGCGGGCGCCAGCTGCTGCAGGCGGTAGCAGCCGGGCGCCACGCCGTCGGCGAAGGCGCGGTAGAAGGGGTCGAGCAGGTAGGCGCCCTTCAGGTACAGCGCGAGGTTGGCCGCGCTCTCGCTGCCCGTGCCCTGGTCGTGCACGAGCTCGGGCGCCTCGCCGTCGCGGTAGAGCACGATCATCACGTCGTCGGCGCGCACGAGGGCGCCGAGCAGCGCGGCCAGCGCCGGGACGAATCGCGGGGAGCCGAAGGTGTGCAGCGCGTGCGCGAGCGCTTTCCCGAGTGCGGTCTGGTCCGGTCGTGCGTGCTCCACGCGCGTGCGTGTCCCTGGCTGGCCTGCGGTGCGCCAAAGATGCCACGAATCCCCGCACGGGGCCAAATCGCGGCGCCGTGGCGCCCGCGCGCGGCGACGCGGTGCACAGATCGCGCGGCGCGGCCCTGTCTGATACCGCGCCGGCCGGCTACTATTGCCCTGCGATCCATCCCGACCGGCGCCCCCGATGCCCCGAGCCGTCCCGAACGCGCTGCGCCAGCTTTGCGCGCTGCTGCTGCTCTTCCTGCCTGCGCTGGCGGCGCTGGCGCGCGAGCCCGTGGTGCTGCAGCTCAAGTGGGAGCACGAGTTCCAGTTCGCGGGCTATTACGCCGCGCTGTGGCAGGGCTTCTATGCGCGCGAGGGACTGGACGTCGAGATCCGCCCGGCCACGACGCCGGCGGGCGAGCTGCTGGACCCGGTCGTGGAACTGCGCGAGGGGCGTGCGCAGTTCGCCGTCGGCGCGCTCGACATCCTGGTCGGGCGCGGGCGCGGCGAGGATCTCGTCGTGGTCGCCCCGGTGTTCCAGCGTTCGCCGGTCGCCGCGCTGACGCTGGCGGACAGCGGCGTGCGCACGCCGCTCGACCTCGCGACGCGGCGCATCGCTTCCTACGAGGGCGCATACACCATCGCCGAGCTGCGCGCGATGCTGAGCGCGCACGGCGTCGATTCCGGCGCCCTGCGGCTGGTGCAGGCTCCGCCGACCGTCGACACGCTCGTCGCGGGCAAGGCGGACGTGATCGTGAGCTACGAGGTCTCGGCGCTTACGCGCGCGCGGGAGCTCGGCGTGGAACTGCAGGCCCTGCGGCCCGCCGAGTACGGCGTCGACGCCTACGGCGACACGCTCTACACGACCGGCGCGCTGGCGCGCGCCGAGCCCGGGCTGGTGGCGCGGTTCCGCCGCGCCAGTCTCGAGGGCTGGCGCTATGCGCTGGAGCACGCGCCGGAGGTCGCCGGGCGCATCTCGGCCGAGCTGCCGCGCTACATGATCGAGTACCGCGACGTCGCCGCTTACAACCGCGCCTTCGCCGGGGTCGCGCGCGACTACACGGGCTACCCCGCCGTCGCGCTCGGCGCCAGCGACCGCGACCGCTGGCAGCGCACCTACATGCTGCTGCTCGATGGCGGGCTGATCGAGACGCCTTTCGACATCGATTCCCTGCTGCTGCCCGCGGGCGATGCCGCACCGGCCCCCGGCGGCGCGCGCGTGCCGCCACGCCTGGCGCGCGTGGTCGCTACCGGCCTCGGCGCGCTGGCCCTCGTGCTCGCCTCGATGTACTGGTGGCGGCGCCGGCCGCGCGTTGCCGCCGCCGCGCTGGCCGTGCTCGTCGTCGCGGGCGCGGGGCTGCTGGAGACGCGCTTTCGCGAGCAGCGCGCGAGCGAGCGGCGCTTCGAGCTGCTCGAGCGCCTCGGCGCGCTGCGCAGCCGCCTCGAGAGCGTGATCGCGAACAACCTCTCGCTGACCAACGGCCTGGCGGCCTTCGTCGCGGCCAACCCCGACCTCAGCCAGGAGGAGTTCGCCGCGTACGCGCGCAACGTGCTCGCGCGCGAGCCGTCGTTGCGCAACCTGGCCGCCGCGCCGGACCTCGTGGTGCGCTACGTGTACCCGCACAAGGGCAACGAGGCGGTGCTCGGTCTCGATTACCGCGCGGCTCCCGCGCAGCGCGAGGTCGCCGAACGCGTGCTGCAGACCGGAGACCTCGTGGTGGCGGGGCCCGTGGAACTGGTGCAGGGCGGCATGGCGCTGATCGGCAGCGCGCCGGTCTACATCGACACGCCCGGTCGCCCGCGTGTCACCTGGGGGCTGGTGTCGGCGCCGATCGACGTGCACAAGGTGCTGCAGCAGGCGGGGCTGGAGGCGCCGTTGCCGGACGGCCTGCGCATCGCGATCCGCGGCAAGGACGGCAAGGGCGAGCGCGGCGAGGTGTTCCACGGCGACGCGGCGGTGTTCGGGGCCGCCGACGCGGTCACGCTGCCGGTGCACATCGGCGGCGGATCCTGGCAGCTCGCGGCCGTGCCGGACGAGGAGGACCTGCGCACGCGCTACGGCGCCTGGGTGATCCGCCTGTTCGCGCTGGTGCTGCTGGGGCTGGTGCTGATCGCGCTGCGCGCGAGCGCGAGGGCGCGCGTGCGCGAGCGCGAGTACGCCGTGGCGCTGGAGCGCCAGGCCAACTTCGATCCGCTCACCGGCCTGCCGAGCCGGACGCTGTTCCGCCAGCAGCTCGAGTCGGCGATCGCGCGCTCGGGCCGCACCGGGGCGCGCCACGCGCTGCT
>CAYXJM010000394.1:0-3114 GCA_964465455.1 uncultured Klebsiella sp. | reverse complement strand
TCCACGCACTCGAGGAAACAGCGCTGCTCGCTCTCGGGCGAGGTATCCACCATCTGCGCTTCGTAAATGATCGAGAATTTCATGTTCTGCTGCCATCCCGGGTTTATTGGAGTCATCGGTCATCGTGGCACCGCCGGCCACAAGCGGACAATGGTCGCAGACGGTCCCGGGCCTGTCCTGCTGCATTTGGATTAGGCGCCGGGGCGCGGACGCGGGGCTCGCACGACGCCCCGTTTGGGTCCATACTGCGAACGGATCGGTCGCGGTGTCGCCGCAAGCGGTAGCCGGTCCTGCAGCTGCCTGTAGCCATAAGCAAAACCACACGCCAGAGGTGACACATGCCCACTTCCGCACCCGCAACGCGCTTCCGCGCCAGCGCGCTCGCCATTGCCATCGCCGCCACGGGCGGCATCGCCCTCCCTGCCTCGGCCCAGAGCGAGCGGGCCAGCGGCCTCGAGGAGATCGTCGTCACGGCCCAGCGCCGCGAGGAGTCCCTGCAGGACACCCCGATCGCGATCACCGCCTTCACCGAGGGCAAGTTGAACGACCTCGGCGTGTTCGACGTCTCGCAGGTGGCCGACTTCGCGCCCAACGTGCTGATCCAGAAGCAGCCGTCCTCGAACTCGAACATGAACATCGTGATCCGCGGCATGAGCCAGGGCGAGACTTCGCTGCTCGCGGACCCGAAAGTGGGCTTCTACATCGACGGCGTCTACATGAGCAAGACGGTCGGCGCCGTGTTCGACGTGGTCGACCTCGAGCGCGTCGAGGTGCTGCGCGGCCCGCAAGGCACCCTGTTCGGCCGCAACAGCACGGGCGGCGCGGTCAACGTGACCACCAAGAAGCCGAGCGGTGAGCTGGGTGCCAAGCTCGAGGGCTCGGTCGGCAACTTCGGCTACGAGCGCTACGGCGGCAGCGTGGACCTGCCCGCGGTGGCCAACGTGGCGGCCAAGCTCTCGTTCAACCGCATGCAGACCGACGGCTGGGCCGACAACAACTACCGCGGCACGCCGCAGCAGCCGGCCACCAACGTCGAGAAGAACCTCGCCTCGGAGGACAACCAGTCCTACCGCATCGCGCTGCGCTGGACGCCGCGCGAGGACCTCAGCTTCGACTACTCCTACGACAACACCGACAACAACGGCGTGCCCGCGCCGTTCCAGATCGTGAAGGTCAAGGACAGCCTCTACAACGGCTTCACCACGACGCCGGCGGACTTCCAGTTGCTCGGCGGCGCGCTGTTCCAGCAGATGGCGGCAACGGTCGGCGACCCGAAGAAGCGCCGCGACGAGTACGAGCTCGACGCCGTCACCGACGAGTGGCTCGAGGTGAAGGGACACACCTTCATCGCCGAGTGGCAGGCGATGGACGGCGTCGCGTTCAAGTACATCTACGGGAAGCGCAAGACGGATTCCGGCTACGGCAGCACTGATCTCGACGGCGGCGCCTACACGGCGCGCGACCTGTTCTACGGCTCCCTCGTCGGCAACAACAACCCGGTTGCGGCGCCGGGCTTCAATGCCGCGATCGACGAGGGCCTGATCGACATGGACTCGCACGAGCTCCAGCTGATCGGCGTCGCGATGGACGACCGCCTGAACTACACGGCCGGCCTGTTCTATTACGAGGAGGACGTCTCGCAGGACAACCCGCAGACGCTCTCGATTCCGATCGAGTTCTTCCTCTCGAGCGTCGCAGGTGCCAGCGGGCCGGCCGCGGCCGCGCAGTTGCGCGCCACGTACAACGCCTTCGGCTACTGCGTGTCAGGCGGCAGCTTCTGCCAGGGCACGCAACGCCTGCCGGTCCCGGCCCCGTTCTCCACCGACCCCTACATCCCGGGGCTGATGGACTTCTACTACGGCCAGAGCACCGAGTCCTGGGCCGCCTATGGCCAGGCGACCTACGACATCACCGAGCAGTGGCAGCTGACGCTGGGCCTGCGCTATACCGAGGACGAGAAGGACGCCTTCCTCTACAACCAGAACATCCCGGGCTACACCAAGGAAGACCCGATCACGGCCGACGACAAGTGGGACAACCTGAGCTACAAGGCCAACGTCAACTACGCGATCACGGATGACATGAGCGTGTACCTGACCTACGCCACGGGCTACAACGGCGGCGGCTTCAACGCGCGCGCGAGCAACCTCGCCTCCTTCACCACGCCCTTCGCCGAAGAGGAAGTCGAGACCTGGGAACTGGGCCTGAAGTCCGAGTGGCTCGACAACCGCGTGCGCTTCAACGCGGCCGTCTTCACCAACGACTACACCGACATCCAGATCGCGCAGTTCGAGGCGGGGTCGGGCGGTGCGTCCAGCCGCATCGTGAACGCGGGCCAGGGCACCTACCAGGGCGTCGAGTTCGACATCGTCGTGGTGCCGGTCGAGGGACTGACGATCGACGCGACCTACGGCTACCTCGACGCCGAGTTCGACGAGTACGAGGCGCGCAACCCGGCCACCAACCAGCTCGAGGACATCTCCGGCGTCACGACGCCGGCGCAGACGCCCGAGAACTCCGCCTCGCTCGGCGTGCAGTACGACTTCGAGCCCTTCAGCTTCGGCGCGCTGTCGGCGCGGCTCGACGTGGCCTACAAGGACGAGTTCACGTTCCACCCGTTCAACAACCAGTACGACTCGACCGACGACCGTACGCTGGTCAACGGCAGACTCAGCCTGAACGACATCAAGCTGGACTGCTGCGACGATTCCGCACTGCGCGTGTCGCTGTGGGGCAAGAACCTCACCGACGAGGAATACCGCAACTGGGGCATCGACTTCTCGTCGCTGGGCTTCGCGGGCAACGTCTACGGCGAGCCGCGCACCTACGGACTGGACGTGGTCTACACGTACAAGTAAGCGCACGGGACGCGGACGGGAGAGAGCGGCCTTCGGGCCGCTCTTTTTTTGCGCGACGCGCGCCTCGACCGCCTAGAGCGCGAAACCGGCGAGCGGCTCGCGACCGTCGAGCGTGCGCACGGCAAGACCCAGTTCGCGCAGCAGCGGCAGGCTCAGCACGCAGCGGCCCGAGAGTTCCGCGGGCGGGCGCGAGCACAGCGCCAGCGCCGCCTCGGCCATCGCCTCGACCGGCGCCATGTGCGCATCGGCGTCGATG
>CAYXJM010000393.1:0-3116 GCA_964465455.1 uncultured Klebsiella sp. | reverse complement strand
GGTGCTCGCGCAGGCCAACGCGCTGCCGCAGCAGACGCTCGCGCTGCTGCAGTAAGCGGCGCGACGTTGCTCGCGTGTTGCCCCGCGCAGGGGCCTGAGGTGTAATGAGCGGCGTCCGCGTTGCTCCCGGGCAGCACGCCGGGCGCGACACACAGGAGATATCGCAGGCATGGCCACCATCGGATCACTGGGCGTAGGGTCGGGACTCGATCTCGACACGCTGCTCACCAAGCTGATCAGCGCCGAGGGCGCGCCGCGCCTGAAGAGCCTCGCCACCCGGGAAGCGAGCATCCAGGCCGACATCTCGGCTTTCGGTTCACTGAAGAGCGCGCTCGACAAGCTGCGCAGCAGCAGCGGCTCGCTGGCCGACGCCGAAGCGCTGCAGGCGCGCACCGTGTCCACCGGCGGCAGCAGGTATTTCAGTGCCACCGCGGACGCCGGCGCCGTCGCGGGCAGCTACACGGTGCAGGTACTGAACACGGCCCGGGCGCAGAAACTCGCGACCACGGCCGACTTCGCAAGCGCGAACGCGACAGTGGGCGCGGGCACGCTGACCATCACGGTGGGCAGCGGTTCGTTCGCGATCGAGACCACGGCGACCACCACCCTGGCCGAACTGAAGACGCTGATCAACGAGGCGGCGGACAACGCCGGCGTGACCGCCTCGCTGCTGGTGGTGGCGCGCGATCCGCAGGACGCCTCGGCGGGCACCGTGGCGCGGCTGGTGCTGGCCGCCGATCAAACGGGCACCGCCAACACGATCGGCATCGCCGTCAGCGACGCCGACGCGAACAATACCGACGACCAGGGGCTCTCGCGTTTCTATTTTTCCGCCGCCGACCCGGCCAACAGCCGGCTGGTCGAGCAGCAGGCGGCCGCGGACGCGCGCATCGCGGTCGACGGCCTCACGGCCTTCAGCAGCAGCAACGTGTTCAGCGACGTGATCGACGGCGTCACCATCACCGCGCTGAAGGATCCCGCCGATCCGCTGAATCCCGAGCCCGAAACGCTCGCGATCGCGCTCGACCGCGGTGGCGTCGCCGCGCGCGTGAAGGCCTTCGTCGCCGCCTACAACGAGGTCGTGAGCGCGATCAGGGACGTTTCCGGCTACGACGCCGCCGCGGGCACCGCGGGCGCGCTGAACGGCGACGCCACGGTGCGCGGCATATCGTCGCGGCTGCGCGCGATCATCGGCGCCGCCGGCATCGGCGACGGCACGCCGGGCTCGCTGGCCGAACTGGGCATCCAGACCCAGCGCGACGGCACGCTGAAGCTCGACGCGGCGCGGCTCGACAGCGCGCTGCGCACCAACTTTTCCGGCGTCGGCTCGCTGTTCGCCGCCGGCGACGGCGTGGCGACGCGGATGCAGGACATGCTCGACGGTCTGCTCGATCGCGGCGGCATCCTCGCCACGCGCACCGAGGGGC
This sequence comes from uncultured Klebsiella sp., assembly GCA_964465455.1. Lineage (GTDB taxonomy): Bacteria > Pseudomonadota > Gammaproteobacteria > Pseudomonadales > UBA5518 > UBA5518. Next base: position 1,689 of record CAYXJM010000393.1, on the reverse strand, counting down.
TGGATCGCCAGCTGAAATCCATCGCGACCGACCGCGAGTCGCTGAACACGCGGCTCGGCAAGCTCGAGGCCCAGTACCGCGCCCGCTTCGCGGCGCTCGATTCGCTGGTCGCGCAGCTGCAGAGCAGCGGGGACTACCTGCTGCAGCAGCTGCAGAACACCGCGAGCATCATCACCGGGAACCGGGGCGGCTCCAGCTGATGGCGCTGGAGGCGGCGGGCATCCGCGCCGCGCTGCCGGCGCCGCTGCGGGAGAACTGGGACCGCATCGCCGCGCTCGACGCCGCGCTGCGCAGCGCGCTCGCCGGGGACGTGCCGGGCGAGCTCGGCGACCTCGCCGCGCAACGCAGCCGCTGTATCGAGGCGCTGTTCGCCGCATTCCCCCTCGACGCCGACACCGCGGCGCTGCGCGCCGAGGCGTTGCAGCACCTGCTGCGGGAGAACGACGCCCTGGCCAGCGCGGCGCGGCAGTCGCTCGCGGCGGCCGCCGACGTCGCCACCACGGCACGCCGCCAGCGCAAGGCGATATCCGCCTACCACGAGCATCCCCCGGGGACGCGGACCTGAGCGCGCTTTCGCGCCGGCCTCAGCGCAGGAAGTCGAACAGCGAGAGGTTTGCGATCTTCGCGAGGCTCTGCTGCGCCGCCTGCAGCACGAAGCTCTGGAAAGACAGCCGGCTGGCCGCCTCGGTGTAGTCCAGGTCGACCATGTCCGACAGCAGCTCGTCGCCGATCAAATCGAGCGCGGCATGCTCGGCGCGCAGGTCGTCGAGCTGGTTCAGGCGCGGCCCGATCGAGGCCCTGCTGCCGCTGACGGACTGCTGCGCGAGGTCGATGTCGCCGAGCGCCTGCGAGATCACGCGCGCACGCTCCGCGGCGCCGGCCTCGGTGTCGGGAATCGTGCGCAGCCCGTCGGCGAGGCGCTGCACGGTGGCGATCAGCGGCTGCGTGCTGCTCGCCTGCAGCACGAACTCGTCGCCCGCCGCGTGCGAGCCCACGATGCGGACTTCCGCCCCGCCGACCGTCAGCGTGAGCGGCTCGCCGTCGGTGTAGGGCTGCGGGCCGAGCACGCTGCTCGCCGCGCCGGTGGCGTGATCGATGCGATCGACGCTGTAGGTTCCCGGCGGCACGCCGAAGCGCACCACGAGGTCATCGGGGTAGACGGCGTCCCAGGCGGCCTGGTCCACGACGCGCCCCACGGAGATGGCGCCGCTGCCGGCATTGCCCGGCGCGGCGCGCGTGACGAAGGTGGACGCGGCGGCGGGAATGTCGACGAACAACTCGCGGCCGCTGTTGCGCGACTGCAGCGCGAGGCCGGGCGCGACGTCGATGCGGCGCGCGCCGTCGTCGCCGGCGTAGTCCACGCGCCCCGCGCCGTCCTGCACGAACGGCGGCGCGTCGCCGCTGAAGCCCGCGAACAGGTAGTCGCCGTAGGCGCTCTGCGTGTTGAAGAGCGCGACCAGCTGCTGCTGGGCCTGGTCCAGCCCGGCCACGACCGTCGCGCGCTCGCTCGCGGACAGGCTCGCGTTGCCCGCCTGCAGCGCCAGATCGCGCACGTGCAGCAGGACGTTCTCCACGGCCTCGAGCTGTGCTTCCTGCTGCTGCAGCTCGGCTTCCGCGAGGTCGGCGTTGCGCCCGTACTGCGCGAGGCGGGCCTGCTCCTGGCGGACGCCGAGCTCGAGCGCCGCGGCC
>CAYXJM010000392.1:0-3127 GCA_964465455.1 uncultured Klebsiella sp. | reverse complement strand
GTCGCGAGGAAGCGCAGCAGGCAGCGGTTGACCTCGTCCGGCTTCTCCATCTGCACGAGGTGGCCGGCGCCCGGGATCATTTCGACGGCACGCAGGTCGGGGAACTGCGCGCGCATCAGCGCGATGGGGTCGGGTCCGTGGAAGCCTTCGAGGTCGCAGTCGAATTCGCTGCCGATGAAGAAGGCCGGCACCGGGCTCTGGATGCCTTCGTACGGTTTGCGCTGCCGCCACTTGAGGTCCATCGAGCGGTAGTAGTTGAGGCCGCCGGTGAAGCCGCTGCGGGCGTATTCCGAGACGAAGAACTCCAGCTCCAGCTCGCTCAGCCAGGGCCAGGGCAGGGGAGGCGTCTCCGGCAGGGCGTCGAGGTAGGCCGTGCCCGGCGGATGCTTCCACACGTCGAGGTAGTGGTAGGCGCCCGAGAGCGCATGGAACACCTTGCGCAGGAACTCGCGCGGCGCCGCCTCGAGCGCCGCATCGGCCACGCCCGGTTCGCGGAAGTACTCGACGTGCACGAAGTGCTTCCTGGCCATCTCGGCGTATTCGGCGAGCGGCGGCACGTCGGGGTTGTGCGGCGCGGCCGGGTTCTCCAGGCCGATCACCGCGCGCACGCGAGCCGGGTCGCGCAGCGCCAGGTCGTAGATCGCGAACGCGCCGAAATCGAGCCCCGCGAAGATCGCGGCTTCCTCGCCGAGGTGATCGAGCAGTCCCGCGAGGTCGTCGCAGATGCGGTCGACCCCGTAGGCCTCGATCGCCGGCGGCGCTTCGGTCTGGCCCATGCCGCGCATGTCGGGTGCGACAACGCGCCAGCCGTCCGCGGCGAGCACCGGGATCTGGTGGCGCCAGCTGAACCACAGGTGCGGGAAGCCGTGGCACAGCACCACCAGCGGACCCTGCCCCTGCTCCACGTAGTGCATGTCGATGCCGTTGATGCGGGCGTAGCGGTGTTGCCAGTCGGCCATGATGAACTCCCCCGGGATGCGTGCATCGTAGCGCAGCTTGCGCCATCGCGAGGAATTCCCCCACAGTGCCGGCGTCATACCGTGGACGAGGAGATCGGCGATGGCGCGGCAGGACGGACGATCGGCGGCCGCCGGCGGGGCTGGCGGCGGCGTGCTCGGCTGGATCGAGCGCACCGGCAACCGCCTGCCGGATCCGGTGTTCATCTTCCTCTACCTGATAGCGGCGCTGGTGGTGGCCAGCGCCGTGGCGTCGCTGGCAGGGTATTCGGCGCTGCATCCGACCCAGCGCGATGCGGCCGGCGCGCCGGTCGTGATCGCAGCGGCCAGCCTGCTCGCGCCCGACAACATCCGCCGGCTGTGGGCCGACATGCCGCTGACCTTCACCGGCTTTCATCCGCTCGGCTACGTGCTGGTGGTGATGCTGGGGGCGGGCATCGCGGAACGCAGCGGGCTGTTCGCCGCGGCCATGCGCGGCGCGGTGCAGGGCGCGCCGAAGGCCCTGCTGACTCCGATGGTCGCGCTGGTCGCGATGATGGGGAACCTCGCGGCCGACGCCGCCTACGTGGTGCTGATCCCGCTGGCGGGCATCCTGTTCGCGGCCGCGGGGCGACATCCGATCGCCGGGATCGGCTGCGCGTTCGCCGGCGTCTCGGGGGCCTTCTCCGCGAACCTGCTGCCCGGTCAGCTCGACGCGTTGCTGTTCGGCATCACCGAGGCTGCCGCCGAGGCGCTGGTGCCGGCGTGGAACGCGAACATCGTCGGCAACTGGTATTTCATAGCGGGCATGACCGTCGTGTTCCTGCCGCTCATCTGGTACGTCACGGACCGCGTCATCGAGCCGCGGCTGGGAGTCTACGCCGCGACCGATGCGCCGCTCGCGCTGGCCGCGCACGAGCACCGGCCCCTCGATGCGGCGCAGAAACGCGGGCTTGCGCGCGCGGGCGTCGCGGCGCTCGCGGTCGTGTCGTTGTGGGCCTTTTTCGTGCTGGGCCCCGGCACGCCGCTGATCGACCAGTCGGCCGCGGGTCCGGCGCGGCTGTCGCCGTTCTTCCGCTCGCTGGTCGCGGCATTCTTCGTGCTGTTCCTCGCCTGCGGCTGGACCTACGGCGTCGCGGCGGGCACGGTGACGGGACACCGCGACATCGTGCGCATGATGAAGGAGTCGATGGCCGATCTCGCCTACTACCTGGTGCTCGCGTTCGCCGCGGCGCATTTCATCGCGATGTTCGCGTGGTCGAACCTGGGGTTGATCATCGCGGTGCAGGGAGCCGAGGCGATCCGCGCCTCGAGCCTGCCGGTGCCCGCGCTGCTCGGGCTGATCGTGCTGCTGACGGCGGCGGTCAACCTGTTCGTGGGATCGGCATCGGCGAAGTGGGCGCTGCTCGCGCCGGTGCTGGTGCCGATGATGATGCTGCTGGGCGTCAGCCCCGAGGCCACCACGGCGGCCTATCGCGTCGGCGACGGCGCCACCAACATCATCACGCCGCTGATGGTGTATTTCCCGCTGATACTCGCCTTCTGCCAGCGTTGGCAGCAGGACTTCGGGCTGGGCAGCCTCGCGGCGACGATGATCCCGTACTCCGTGGGGCTGCTCGCGGTCGGACTCGTGCTGACGATCGCGTGGATGGCGCTCGACCTCCCGCTCGGTCCGGCCGCGCCGGTGCACTACCGCATGCCGCCGTAGCGCCGGCCCCGGACTGGCGCCGACGGCCCGAGGGCGGCGGTCTGCCGGCAGCCGCGCAAACTTTCCGTGTGAGCTTGAAAAAAAACCGTATACTCGAATTGTTTTATTCATGGGCGGCCGCGTCGCCGCCTGCGTCGCGATCATGCCGGGGGGATCGGGTTGATGGGTGTTCAGAGCACGGCGCAATTGCGCCAGCGGGCGGGGAGCTTCGACTGGGGCCGGGCCTACGAGATCGCGGACGTGCGTGGCCAGGTCGCGATCGCCGGCGTCGGTGAATCGCAGTACAGCGGTCCGTCGGGCCGCACCGCGAAGGAGATGGCACTGGTCGCGGTCGAAAAGGCGATCGCCGACGCGGGTCTGCAGCCTGCCGACATCGACGGGCTGATGTCCACCGCCAATGTCGCCGACCAGCTGATGCCGGAGGACTTCCACGCGCACTTCGGCACCTCGCACCCGATGTGGTACAGCGGCGAGGGCGGCGGCA